>JBEBBF010000163.1:0-3207 GCA_041158545.1 Pseudomonadota bacterium
CAACACCGCCCCGGCCCCCGACGCCGAGGGCCTGAAGGTCGCCGGCAACTCCTACTACCTGCAGCAGGACTACCCCGACTACACGCTGTACGCCCAGATCCGCCTGTTCTTCCAGAACGGCGGCGGCCCCTGCTACATCGTTTCGGTCGGTGACTACAGCGGTGCGCTGAAAAGCGATGCCTTCTCCGCCGGCCTGGGCCAGCTGACCAAGGAGCAGGAACCGACGATGATCGTCATTCCCGAAGCCATCGCGCTGCCCGCCGCAGACTGCCTGACGCTGCAGCAGGCCTGCCTGATGCACTGCGGCCTGACGATGAAGAACCGGGTCGCGATCCTCGACATTCACAATGGTTACCAGAACCGGCAAGCCCCCAGCGGCGACCCGGTGGCCGCCTTCCGCGACGGCCTGGGCGTGAATTTCCTCAGCTACGGCATGGCCTACTACCCGTGGCTGCACACCACGATCCACAGCGCCCGCGACCTGGGCTACGAAAACCTCACCTCCGAAGGCCGCGTCCTGCTGCAGGGCATGCTGGAAAGCGAACTGGGGCTGGCTGGCAAGGCCGACACCGAGCTGAACGCCCGGCAGGCCGCGCAGCGCAAGGAAATCAACAAGATCACGCTCGACGATGCCGGCTGGACGCTCGAAGCCAAAGGCAATGCCGAGGCGGTGCCGACGATGAAGGGCCTGCTGCACCAGGCGCTGATGGCGATGAGCGGCGCCTACGTCCGGCTGTTCGAACAGATGGCGGCGGACCTGAACCTGCTGGCCCCCAGCGGCACGATGGCCGGCGTCTACACGATGGTGGACAACAGCCGCGGCGTCTGGAAAGCCCCGGCCAACGTCAGCCTGGCCGCCGTCACGGCGCCCACGGTCAGCATCTCCAACGACGAACAGGAAGACCTCAACGTCACCCCCACCGGCAAGTCGATCAACGCGATCCGCAGCTTCATCGGTGAAGGCGTGCTGGTCTGGGGCGCCCGCACCCTGGACGGCAACAGCCTGGACTGGCGCTACATCAACGTCCGCCGGACGATGATCATGCTGGAAGAGTCGATCCGGCTGGCGACCAAGGCCTATGTCTTCGAACCGAACGTCGCCAACACCTGGGTGACGGTCAAGAGCATGATCCGCAACTTCCTGACCGGCATCTGGAAGCGCGGCGGCCTGGCCGGCGCCATCCCCGAGGACGCCTTCAGCGTCTTCGTCGGCCTGGGTGAAACCATGACCCCGGAAGACATCCTCGAAGGCATCCTGCGGGTCACCGTGCTGGTGGCGATCACCCGCCCGGCGGAATTCATCGAAATCACCTTCCAGCAGCAGATGCAGAAGTCCTGATTCCCCAGACCACCCCATCCACCCCTGAACAGATCAGAAAGAGAGGTCCATCATGGCCGACGACGGTTCCGCACAATCCACAGCAGTATGGCCGCTGCCCAAGTTCCACTTCCAGGTGAAATGGGACTCCAATGTCATGTCCTTCCAGGAAGTCTCCGGCCTGGATGTCCAGTCCGAAGAAATCAAGTACCGCCACGGCGACAGCCCGGTGTTCTCCCCGATCAAGATGCCCGGCCTCAAGAAGTACGGCAACGTCACGATGAAGAAGGGCATCTTCAAGGGCGACAACAAGTTCTGGGACTGGCTCAACCAGATCAAGATGAACACCATCAAGCGCGTCCCGGTCACCATCAGCCTGCTCGACGAAGCCGGCGCGCCGACCATGGTGTGGACCCTGCAAAACGCCTGGCCGACCAAGATCCAGGGCACCGACCTGAAATCCGAAGGCAACGAAGTGGCGGTCGAGACCATCGAAATCGTCCATGAAGGCCTGACCATCAGCAACGGCTGATCCTGAGCGCCCGGACCGCCAGCGCGGTCCGGGCAACCCGGAGCCCGGCAATGCCCGACAACTACGCTTTCGTCCCCGCCTTCTTCTTCAAGGTCCGGATCGGTTCCCCCGGCTGGGGCACCGACACGTCCTTTCAGGAGGTCTCCGGCCTGTCGCTGGAAATGGAAACCGAAACCGTCAACGAAGGGGGCGAAAACCGCTTTGCCTACCGCCTGCCCAAGGCCAGCCGCTTCCAGAATCTGGTGCTGAGCCGGGGCGTTGCCCCGCGGGATTCGGTGCTGGTCCGCTGGTGCCGCGACACGCTGGAAAGCGGGCTGAGCCAGCCGATCAAAACCCAGCCGATCCAGGTTTCCCTGCTCAACGCCGACGGTCAGGTGCTGCACGCCTGGTCCTTCGACAACGCCTACCCGGTCAAATGGCAGGCCGAAACCTTCAGTTCGCAGAAAAACGAAATCGCCATCGAGAAAATCGAGCTGGCCTACAACCAGTTCACCCGCGAAAGCTGAGTGCATGCCCATCGAAATCCGACAACTGTCCGTGAACATGCGGATCATCGAAGCCCCGAAGGAAAAATCCGAAACCCGCCCCACCGCCGCCGACCAGGCGGCGCTGACCCGGCAGGTGCTGGAGCAATGCCGGCGGATGCTGGAAAAGATGCTGCAGGAACGCCGGGAACGCTGACATGGCCCAAAGCGGCAAGAAGGTCAAACTGACGCTGACCGCCTGCGACGTCCAGGGCGGCAAATTCACGCCGCGCAAATCGCCGGTGTTTGTCGCGATGCTCAATCCCAGCAGCTACAAGCACAGCCAGAACATCACCTACAACACCGAAACCGCGCCGGGCAAGGCGGGCCAGGAGGCCAAATTCGCCAACGTCGGCCAGGAAAAGCTGAACTTCAGCTTCCTCCTCGACGGCACCGGCGTGATCGAGGCCGTCACCGCCGACAACAGCGTGGACAAACGCATCGAGCAGCTGCGTGCGGTGGTGTACAACTACAACGGCAAGCAGCACGAACCCAATGGCGTCCGGGTGCTGTGGGGCAGCTTCATCTTCTTCGGCCGGCTGGAATCGCTGAACCTGGACTACACGCTGTTCAAGCCCTCCGGCGAACCCCTGCGCGCCAAGGTGGACCTCGCCTTCATCGGCTCGATGGGCCGCAAGCAGGAATCCCTGGTCGCGCAGCGTTCGTCCCCGGACATGACCCACGTCATCGTCGTCCGCGCCGGCGACAGCCTGCCGCTGCTGTGTCACCAGATTTATCGCGACGCCTCGCTGTACGTGCAGGTCGCCCGTTATAACCGGCTCGACAATTTCCGCCAGTTGCGCCCCGGACAAACGCTCTACTTTCCCCCGCTG
>JBEBBF010000164.1:0-2717 GCA_041158545.1 Pseudomonadota bacterium
GTGGCACCGGCTTTGGCCTGGTCGACTGCAACAACAACTGCCGCAACCGGGATGGCAGCCTGGCGCCGAACGGCCTTTACGGTGGCGTGGTCCAGGGCAGCATCGCCGCCAGCAACGACGCCGGCGAACGGGAATTCGCCCGCGGCGACTTCTTCCGGGTCGGCAGCCGCAATGCATTGCCC
The DNA here is from genome assembly GCA_041158545.1 of Pseudomonadota bacterium. GTDB lineage: Bacteria > Pseudomonadota > Gammaproteobacteria > Burkholderiales > Rhodocyclaceae > JBEBBF01. The sequence continues at coordinate 183 of JBEBBF010000164.1, forward strand.
GAGCCCCTGCTGGTGCCGCCCGCTTTCCTGAAGGATGTCGTGGCCAATCGCCGCAGCAGCGGCACGCCTGCCCAGCCCAGCGCCAGCACCGGACTGGGAGGAACCGGAGGGAGCGGTGGCGGTAGTGGCGCCACCACGGATGGCGGCAGCAATGCCAGTTCGGGAAGTGCCGGCACGGGTGGAACGACATCCGGAAGCGGCGATGCCGCAGCGCAGATCACGGGGCTGACCGCGCCAACCGATCCGGCAGCCAGCACGACCGGCTCCAGCACGACGACCAGTTCAACTGCCACCAGCTATCAGCAGACCTCGGAGTTGAACGCGGCGGGACAACCGGCTGCGCTCGATACCGGCAATACCATCGTGCATAGCATCGCAGGGATCAAGCAGGACGCGGCCAATACCTACAGCAGCGACAATGAGACGTCGCAATCCACCATCACTGGAACACTGGTCGATCTTTTCACCGCCTTCTCCAACGACCCGAACAAGGCGTGCGAGATGATCTCCAACTGCACCATGGATAGTGCCAATACCTTGGTGGAAGGTGGCAAGGTCAAGCTCACGACCGGGGAAAACGTCTATTGGGGTGTGCTGAAGGAAGCCAATGGCGCGCCGACCGGGCATCACTTTGCCTATGGTGTGCCAACTGCTGTGCAGCCCTCCTCAGGGATCGTCACCTTCAGTCATGCCGGCGGCAGCACGCCACGCGACACGCTGGCCGGTTTCAACGCCAGTGGTGGTACCTGGCAGCAGGGTAGCCTGATCGTCGATTTCGGAGCCCGCACGCTGAGCACCGGCGACAGCTGGAAATGGAGTCTGGGCTCCGTCTATACCCGGACCTATCAGCTGGATTTCAGCAACGTCTCCTATGCATCCGGCGCAAGCACGATCCAGGTGGTCGGAACCGGGGATTACGCGAACAGCGGCAGCACCGGCACCCTGAGTGTCTACACCTCCGGGGGAACCTCACCGAGCATAGGCAGCACCGGGGCCTGGATTTCACCTTCCTTCATCGGAACCAATGCGGCCGCCGTCGCGGTCGGTGTGACCACGCTGCACAAGGAAACCAGCGGCACATCGATTCAGCAGACGGGAAGCTCCAGTAACCAGACCGTCGGCACGGCCTCGGTCCAGGTCTTCACCCGGCCCCGCTGACGGCGGCGCCCGCGGGCGCTCAGGCTCAGTCCTGGGTGCCGCCCGGCTGCCGCGCCACCAGCGGCGGCAGCCCCAGTCGGGCGCGCAGCATCTGGCAATCGGGGTTGGGGCTGCCATCCTCGCGCCAGTGGGCGAACTCCCGGCAGGTGGACGGGCGCTGGGCGTAGATCAGGCAACGAATGCCCGGCTGCCCCAGCTCGCCGACCAGGGCGATGCAACGGCTGCGCCCCTGCTCGGTGCCCTTCATGCAGACCAGGAAATCATTGACCTTGCTGGTCAGCTCCACCGGCACTTCGCCCATCAGCCCGCCGGCCAGCTCGCCGCAATAAAAGGAAACCCGGTAATAGGCGCAGCAGCCGCCGCAGTCCAGGCAGGGATTGTCCGGATCGGTCATCGCCGCGGGGTGTTGGGGCGCGCTCATCATGCGCTCCCGCGTTTGCGGGCCAGCAGGCGATCCAGCTGTCTGGCGAAAGCCTGCTTGTCCGCCGCAGACAGCGCCGCCGGGCCACCGGTGTCCACGCCACTGTTGCGCAGGGTTTCCATGAAATTGCGCATGCTCAGCCGCGCCTGGATGTTGCCCTGATCCAGCAGATCGCCCCGCGGCTCCAGCACGACGGCGCCCTTGGCGATGACCAGCGCCGCCAGCGGCACATCGGCGGTCACCACCAGATCGCCAGCCTCGGCCTCCTGGGCGATGCGCTGGTCGGCAACATCAAACCCGGACGGCACCTGCAGCGCCCTGATCCACGGCGACGGCGGCACCCGCAGCATCTGGTTGGCAATCAAGGTCAGCGGCACCGCTTCCCGCCGGGCCGCCCGATAAAGCATCTCCTTGATCGCCACCGGACACGCGTCCGCATCCACCCAAATCTTCATCTCCGCTTCTCCATGACGCCCATCACCCGGCCCGGTTCGGGCCGCGGACAGCAAAAAGCCCAGCCGGTGAGGGCTGGGCTTTTTGCTGGTATGACCGGTTGGTGGTGATGGGCGGAATCGAACCGCCGACCTATGGGTTATGAATCCATCGCTCTAACCGTCTGAGCTACATCACCACGTCGAGAGCCCAACATTATAAGTTCCTGTCGCTTTGTTCGTCAACGCCATGGGACGGGGCGGGTTTATAATCGCCGGCTTTGAGTGTGTAGCGCGGTGTCGAGCCGTGCCTGGTATGGCAAAGAAACTGTATATCCGCACCTTCGGGTGCCAGATGGACGAATACGATTCGGACAAGATGGCCGATGTGCTGGCGGCGGCGGAAGGGGTGGTCAAGACCGACCGGCCGGAAGACGCGGACATCATCCTGTTCAACACCTGCTCGGTGCGGGAAAAGGCCCAGGAAAAGGTCTTTCACGATCTGGGGCGGGTCAAGCACCTGAA
>JBEBBF010000165.1:0-6398 GCA_041158545.1 Pseudomonadota bacterium
CCAGTTGGCTTCGTAGCGATCCATCGTGATCACCTGACGGCCGCCGCCGGAAGCGATGGCGACGTCGAAATCGGCGCTGCGCACGCCGGCCAGGAAGGCTTCGAAGGGCTCGATGTACTCCAGCGCGCTGGTTTCCGGCACGTCGCGGCCGTCCAGCAGCACATGCACGCGCACCCGGCGGACGCCCTCGTCGCGGGCGCGGGCGATCATCGCCTGCAGGTGGTCGATGTGGCTGTGCACATTGCCGTCGGAAAACAGGCCGATGAAGTGCAGCGTACCGGCGGGGCCGGCCTTCGCGGCGGCGACGATCTGCTGCCAGGCTTCCCCGGCCCAGATGGCGCCGGAGGCGATGGCGTCGGCGACCAGCGCCGCGCCCTGGGCATAGACCTGGCCGGCGCCGAGGGCGTTGTGGCCGACTTCCGAATTCCCCATGTCCTCGTCGGAGGGCATGCCGACCGCGGTGCCGTGGGCACGCAGGCTGATGTTCGGGTACTGGGCGAACAGCCGGTCGAGGGTGGGCTTGCGGGCGGCGGCGATGGCGCTGCCGACTTCATTGGCCGGCAGGCCGTAGCCGTCCATCACGATGGTGACGACCGGGCCGGCGAGGCCGGGGAAACGGGAAGATTTCTGCAACATGGCGAAGTCCTGAGAAGGCGGGGCAGGGAAGGCGGCGAACCGCGAAAACCCGGCATTTTAGCGCCTGCCGACCGGGGCTGCCGGCGGCATGCGGTATGACCCTGCGGCCGACTGGAAATTCACCAAAAATGCGCAAAATAAAAAAATTGACAACAATAATAAAAGTGATAAAAATGGAGGTAAGACAACAGCCGTAGTGGAGAGCGTCATGGCCAAATCGATCCAGGACCTGTTCAATCACCTCTCGGATGGGGTGTTGGTGGTCAGCAATACCGGCATGGTGCGCTTTGCCAACCGCACGGCGATGGACACCCTGAAAGCCCAGGCCGGCCGCAACCTGCCGCAGGCGCAGCTGCTCAAGCCGGTGCTGGCGGCCGCCGGCGGCTACCAGCGCCTGCCGCACCAGTTCCAGATCGCGCTGGGCGACGGCCAGGACGGCGCCAGCACGCTGCAGGTGCTGCTCGACCACTCCCCGCTGGGCAGCGACGGTTTCATGCTGGTGCTGCGCAACCGCTCGGCGGAAGAGCGCTTCAACACCGTGGTGAACAATTTCGCCGAGCTGCTGCGCAATGCGCTGCGGGTGCCGCTCGATTCCTTCGCCGAACGGCTGGAAGCGCTGACCCACGAACTCGGCGGGCTGCCGGTCACCGGCGGCGCCGATGACGCCAGCGCGCTGATCGACGAAGGCCGCGAGCTGGTCAATCGGGTGATGCAGCTGGCCACCTTCTCGGCGGTGTTCGCCCACGCCCCGGTCTGCGAAGCCAACCGCATCGTCATCGCCGACCTGATGCAGGGGCTGCTGAAGCGGGTCGAAGCCTCGGTGCTGCGCAACAAGCTGGAGCTGCGCATCCACGGCGACGACGCCAGCCTGCCGGTGATCTACGGCAGCGAACGCTGGCTGGTCGAGGCCTTGCACGGCTACCTCGAATACATCACCAGCCACATCCCCACCGCCTCGGTGATCGACATCCGGCTGCAGGGTTTCGGCAACTTCGTGCTGATCGTCATCAGCAACAGCGGCCGGGTCATGAACCCGCAGAAGATGAAGCACGCCCGGCCGCTGGCCGAACTCAACGACGCCAAGGCCGGCATCGCCCTCGGGCTGCCGCTATGCCAGCGCATCGTCGAGCTGCACAAGGGCAATCTGAAGATGGAAGAGGAAGACGGCGCCGTGCTGCGCTTCGAAATCGAGCTGCCCGCCGGCGCCCCGGCGACCGGCGAACAGTTCAGCCTCAGCGCCGACCAGGCCCGGCGTTACGCCGAAGACCTGTCGCGGATGATGCAAACCCGCCTGGCCCGCAATGCCGCGGCCGCCGGCAACCCCAATGCCGCCCTGCGGGTGGTCTGATTTTCCCGGAGAAGTACCATGAGCAAACCCATCATCCTGATCGTTGAAGATCAACAGGACATCCGCAAGCTGATCCGCATGACGCTGGATTTTGGCACGTTCGAGTTGCACGAGGCCGACAACGGCGAGAGCGGCTGGCACATGGTGCGCGGTCTCAAACCCAGCCTGGTGCTGCTCGACGTGATGATGCCCGGCGCCCTCGACGGCTATCAGGTCTGCAGCAAGATCAAGGCCGAACCGCAACTCCGGGCGACGCCGGTGGTGCTGCTGACCGCCCGCGGCCAGGAAACCGACTTCGCCGCCGGCAAGGCCGCCGGTGCCGACGGCTACCTCACCAAGCCCTTCAGCCCGCTGCAACTGATCGACACCGTCGAGCGGCTGCTCGAAGGGCTGGTCGGTCAGAACGCGGCCTGAGCGGCCCGGACCCGAGGCAGCAGGGCATGGCACGGCATGCTTTCCCCCTGGCCCGGCTGGCCGACTGGTATGGCGGCAGTCTCGCCAACCGCATCCAGGTCCAGGCCCAGGCCATGATCATGGTCGTCGCCTTGCTGTTCGGCACCGCCTGTTACCTGATCGTCGACCGGATGCTGACCCGCTCGATCGAAAACGAACTGGAAGTCGGCCTGCGCTTGAACCGGCAGCGGCTGGAGGACAGCCTGGAGCGGCGGCTGGGGGAACTGGAAGCCCTGTCGCGGCGGAATCTGGTGCAGCAGGCGCTGTCGCCGCGGACCTCGCCGGCGGCCTTGCTGGCCTTTCTGGTCGAATACCGGGGGGGCGACGGGGAAATCAGCGCACTGGCGCTGCACGACGCCCAGGGTCGCCCGCTGGCGGCCAGCGGCCAGGGCGGCGAAGTGAGCGCCAGCCTGCTCGACACGCTGGAAGACGGCCAGCCCCGCCTGCGGCTGCTGCGGCATCTGGACCGGCCCGGCTTGCAGATCCTGTTTCCGGTGCGCCTGCCCGGCAGCGCCGATGGTCACGGCGTGCTGCGGGCGGAAATCGACCTGGGCGTGCTCTGCCGCCGGCTGTTCGACGACCAGGGCGGCCTGCTGGTGCTGCAACTCCAGGGGCCGGGCGAAGAACCCCTGTTCCGCCAGGGCCTGCTCGGCGGGCCGGGGCTGCATCGGGAAGCGGCGCTGCTGGGGCGTAGCGCCCTGTTGCAGGAGGCCGGTCTGCAGCTGCAGGTCAGCCGCTCCGCCGCCCAGTTGCTCCGGGAACTGGAGCATCTGAATCAGGCGGTGCTGTTGCTGGCGACGCTGTTTTCCCTGCTGACCTATTTCCTCGCCCGCCATGTCGCGCAAAGGCTGATCAAGCCGCTGACCGGGCTGGCGCAACTGGCGCAGGAGGTGACGACGGCCGGGCCGGAGCGGTTGCGCCGGCTGCCGGTCGATGGCCCGGACGAGGTCGGGCTGATGGCCCACGCCTTCAACGGCATGGTCGGGGCGCTGCAGGATGCCTACGCCCACCTTGAGCAGCGGGTCCGTTCCCGGACCGCCGAGCTGGAAGCGGCCAAGGCCCGGCTGGCGCATGTGCTCGACGCCAGCGACGACGGCATCTATTCGCTGGACGCCGAGAACGGCCGGGTGCTTTACCTCAGCCCGGCGATGGCGCGGATCGGCGGCTGCGACCTGCACTATTTCTTTGAATATCCCAACGCCTGGTCCGGGCTGGTGCTGGCGGATGACCGGCTGGCCTACACCCAGGCGCTGCAGGGGCTGCGGGACAACGGCAGCATGAGCCTGCGCTACCGCCTGTGCCGGCCCGATGGCAGCGTCCGCTGGATTTGCGATCGGGCGCGGCTGTTGTCCGGCCCGGAGGGCGAGGCGCGGATCGACGGTCGGGTCATCGACGTCAGCGAGCAGGTGGCCAGCGAAGCCGCCCGCACCCGCGCCGAGGAAAGCCTGCGGCTGCGGGAGCAGGCCCTGCAGTGCAGCGCCAACGGCGTGGTGATTGCCGACATGCGCCAGCCCGGCGCGCCGATCATTTACGCCAACCCGGCCTTCGAGCGGATCACCGGTTACACCGCGGCCGAGGTGATAGGCCGGAACTGCCGCTTCCTCCAGGGCGAGGACCACGACCAGCCCGGCATCGCCTGTCTGGCGCGGGCGATCCGCGGCGGCGAGGAATGCACGGTGACGCTGCGCAATTACCGCAAGGACGGCAGCCTGTTCTGGAATCAGCTGTCGGTGTCGCCGATCCGCGGCGAGGACGGGCGGATCACCCATTGCGTCGGCGTGCAGCAGGACATCAGCGAGCAGATGGAATCGACCCGGGCGCTGGCGGAAAGCGAGCACCGGCTGACGCTGACCTTCGATGCGATTAACGACGGGGTCTGGGATTACTTCGTGCCCAGCGGCCGCTTTTACACCAGCCCGAGCTGGGCGCGCCTGCTGGGTTACCCGATGGGCGAGCATGGGGCGGGCAGCCTGGAAACCCTGTGGGCCTGCATTCCGGAATCGGACCGGGACCGGGTGCGCAATGCGCTGGAAGACCATCTGCGCGGCGAAACCGACACCTACCAGTGCCAGCATCCGCTGCGCCAGAAGGACGGCAGCGAGATCTGGGTCGCCAACCGCGGCCGGGTGGTGGAGTGGGACGCCGCCGGCAAGCCGGTGCGGATGGTCGGCACCATCACCGATGTGACCGACCGCTACCGCGCCGAGCAGCAGTTGATGGAGTGGAACCTGCGGATGGAGTCGATCTTCACGCTGAGCCCGGATGGCTTCGTCTATTTCGACCGCAACCGTCGGGTGGAATACGTCAATGCGGCCTTCGAGCGGATGACCGGCCTGCTGTGCGGCACCGTGACCGGCTTGACGATCTGCGAGCTGGAGGCGGCCTTCAACGAACATCTGGACCCCGGCGCGCCTCCGGCGGGCTATCGCGAGGCGCTGGAGCGGGTTGCGGCCGGCGAGGAATGGGAGCCGGATGCGCATCTGCCGCTGATCCATCTGGCCAGTCCGCAGCGGCGGGTGCTGAGTTATCAGGCCCGGCTCGACCAGAGCGACGGCTCCCTGGTGCTTTATCTGCGCGATGTGACCCGGGAGAGCGAGGTGGATCGGATGAAGAGCGAGTTCCTCTCGACCGCCGCCCACGAATTACGGACGCCGATGGCCAGCATCATGGGCTTCTCCGAGCTGCTGCTGCGGCGGAACTACAACCCGGACGTGGCGCGGGAGTGCCTGGAAACCATCCATCGCCAGTCGAAACGCCTGACCAATCTGTTGAACGAGCTGCTCGACCTGGCGCGGATCGAGGCGCGGGCCGGCAAGGACTTCAAGCTGAAGCTGCAGGGCGTGAATGACATCGTGACCGACACCGTGTCGGCGCTGATCGTCGATGACGACCGCCCGGCGCCGCATGTCCATTTGCTGGAAGGGCTGCCGCAGGTGAATGTGGATGGCGCCAAGTTGCAGCAGGCGGTGATGAACGTGCTGTCGAACGCCTACAAGTATTCGCCCAGCGGCGGCGTGGTCGAGGTGGCGACGCTGGGCCGCAGCAGCCGTTCCGGCCATAACGAGGTCGGCGTGCAGATCACCGATCACGGCCTGGGGATGACGCCGGAGCAGGTGGGGCGGGTGTTCGAGCGCTTCTACCGGGCCGACCCGTCGGGGAACATCCCCGGTACCGGCCTCGGGATGTCGCTGGTCAAGGAAATCATCGAGCAGCACCGCGGCCACGTCGAGATAAGCAGCGAATTCGGCAAGGGCACGACGGTCTGTCTGTGGCTGCCGGCGGCCTGAAAGCAGACCGCCGCCAGAACGGCGGCGGGAGCGCGGGGAAAATCAGGATAAAGCGGAGAGGGGAAAACGCGGCGGCGGGGTGTGGCCGGGTTCAGCGAGTCTGACGCTGGGCGCGCATGATGTTCAGCGCCTGGAAGAAACCCCGCAGTTCATGGAAGGGGACCGGTTTGCCATAGACGGTGATGTCCGGCGGCAGGCCGCCGTGGCGGGTGATGTCTTCCGGGGTCATGCCGCTGACGACGATGATGTGCATCTGCGTCAGCTCCGGGCGGGCGCGCAGCGTGCGGATCATTTCGAAGCCGTCGAGGCCGGGCAGCATCAGGTCGGCGATCAGCACATCCGGGCGGTCGAGTCCGACCTGGATCAGGCCTTCGTAACCGCTGCCGACCATCGTCACGTCCAGTGGCATTTCCCAGTTGGCGATGGTGTGCAGGTAAAGCTGCTGCAGGATCGGTTCATCTTCGGCAATCAGCACCTTGATCCGGTCGCTGTTGCGGTCGTCCTGCACCACCTGCTCCTGCCGCTCCGCGAGGTAACGTTCCACGGAAGCCCGGCTGACCCGGCGGTGACCGCCGCTGGTCTTCCAGGCCCGCAGCCGACCGTTTTCCACCATGTTTTGCACGGTGCCAAGGGAGACGCCGAGCAATTTGGCGGTTTCACGGGTACTGAGGAAT
>JBEBBF010000166.1:0-3398 GCA_041158545.1 Pseudomonadota bacterium
CCACCTGGCGCAGGCCGACGCGGCCGTCGCTGGGCGCGGTGATCCGGGTGTAGGAGCGTTGCAGCCGGGCGTTTTCGACCGTGCCCTGATCCACTTTGACCGTCGCTTCGTATTGCCGGACCAGCGCCCGCTGGGTATCGAGTTGCTGGGCGGCAATCGCATCGACCCGGCTCAGGCCTTCGTAACGGTCCAGGTCGGCGCGGGCATTGGCCAGCAGCGCCTGGTCCCGCGCCAGTTGTCCTTCCGCCTGGGTCAGCACCACCTGGAAGGGCCGCGGGTCGATCTGCGCCAACAGGTCGCCGGCACGGACATTCTGGCCTTCGGTGAACAGCAGTTTGTCGAGGGTGCCATCGACCCGGGAGCGGATCGTCACCAGATTGCGCGGCACCACGGTGCCGATGGCCGATAGCCGGACCGGGAAGTCTTCCTGGCTTGCCGTGGCGACGACGATGGGCGAGGCCCGGTCGCGGCCACCGCCGGGCCGGCCAGGGCCGGCGTTACCCGGCTGACCGGCGGCTTCGGGCTTGTTTGCCTGTTGCTGATACCCGTAATACCCCCCGCCGCCGAGGCCGGCCAACAGCAGCAGGATCGCCAGCCCGCGGTAGGGCCGCAGCCGGGCGAGTCGGGAAGGTGGGGTTTGCGGGGCGTTGGGGTGGTCCATGGTCGGGAGTTCGGCAGGAATGATGAAAAACTCGATGAAAAACTCGGAGAAAAATTCGGGGTGAAAACTCGGGTTCGGCTTACGGCTTGCGTGGCTGTGTGGGCGTCAGGGCTGGGCCTGTTCCAGCCGCTGGCGGAGGTGCTCCAGCAGTTGCAGGCCCTGGCTGATGTCGCTGTCGGGCAGGTCGGCGAGGACTTCGGCGCGCAGGTCGGCGATGCTTTGCCGGACTTGCTGCAGCACGGGTTGTGCAGCGGGGGTCAGCTGGACCCGCTTGCAGCGGCGGTCGTCCGGGGCGGCGAGGCGCTCGACTAGGCCGTCCTGTTGCAGCCGGTCGAGCAGCCGGACCAGCGTCGGGCCTTCGATGCCCAGCCGGTCCGCCAGTTCGGCCTGAACCAGGCCATCCGGGTGTTGCGCCAGTTGCCACAGCGCCATCCAGGCCGACTGGCTGAGCCCCAGCGGTTTCAGCCGGGCGTTGATCCGCTGGCGCCAGGTCCGGGCGCAGTCGCCCAGGGCCAGGCCCAGGCGTTCCCTGGGGTCGGATAACGGGGGATTCGGGGCTTCGCGCATGGCTGCCTCGGCGTGATTCGGGAGGCGGCAAGCTTAGCACCGGGTTCGTTAGTATTGCTATCGAAATCCCGGTGCCGACCGGGGTTTTTCCGCCGAATTCTTGACCTGTCTCCAAGGCGCAAAGGGGGTGAATCGAATAAACTCGTGAGCTTTCGTCGCCCAGGGCGGCGCCAACCTTCCGTCGAGTTGTTTCGTCATGACCGCTTTTGTCCTCGTTCTTGCCCTGCTTCTTCTCGTGACCCTAGGCATCCTGTTGCCTCCCCTGCTGCGGCGCAGCCCGCCGGTGGCGGCAGCCCGCGACCATCAGCGCAGCAATGTCGCGGTGTTGCGCGAGCATCTGGCTGAACTGGAGCAGGAAAAGGCCAATGGCCAGCTGAGCGAGGCGGATTTCGCTGTCGCCGAGGCGGAGCTGCGCCGGCGACTGCTGGAAGAACTGCCCGGTGAAACCAAGGAGGCGGCGCCTGCGGTGGGCAAGAGCCATTTGCGGACGCCGCTGCTGCTGTTATTGACGATCCCGCTGCTGGCGGTGGCCGGCTATGTCGCCACCGGTTCGCCGCAGGCGCTGAACCCGCTGGCGACCCAGGCACCGGGCAAGCTGTCGCCGGAGCAGATCGAAGGCATGGTCAATCAGCTGGCGGAAAAGCTGAAGGCGAACCCGGACAATATCGAAGGCTGGATCATGCTCGGCCGCTCGTATAAATCCATGGGCCGGGTCGATGAGGCCATTGCCGTTTATCAGCGGCTGGAGACCAAGCTGGGCGAGGATGCGGACTTCCTGACCGACTTCGCCGACCTGCTGGCGAGCAAGTCCGGCGGTGATCTGGAAGGTCGGCCGACCCAGTTGCTGCAGAAGGCGCTGCGTCTGGACCCGAACAACATCATCGCGCTGTGGCTGAGCGGGACGGCCGCCTTCAACAAGAAGGATTACGCCGGCAGTGTCCGTTTCTGGGAAAAGGCGTTGAATGCGCTGCCGCCGGAAATGGAAGACCGGGATAGCCTGCAGCAGAGCATTGCCGAGGCGCGGCGCCGCTTGAAGAACGCCAGCCTGCCGCCGGGGAAATCGGTCGGCGGTCTGCTGGAACTCAGCCCGGAATGGCGCGATAAGGTCGGCCCGACCGCGGCGGTGTTCCTGATCGCCCGGGAAGAAGGCTCGCGGATGCCGCTGGCCGTGGCGCGGATCAAGGTCAGCGAACTGCCTTACAAATTCACGCTGGACGACAGTTTCGCGCTGAATGGCGCCCCGGCGATTTCCGAGCGGGACAAGATCGTGGTTCAGGCCCGGCTGTCGCAGAGCGGTAACGCGACGACCAGCCCCGGCGATGTGGAAAGCGCACCGCAGACCGTCAAGGTCGGCGACCACAAGCTGAAGCTGAAACTCGACCGTGCCGTCGCCGTCAAACCGGCTTCCTGACCTTCCGGACTGCCTGCCATGAGCCATCGCCCCTTCCGCTGTGAAACCCTGCACCTGCGCGGTCTGCAGCACCATGTCCGCCATTGGGGCCCGGAGGGCGCGCCCAGGGTATTTTTCCTGCACGGCTGGATGGATGCATCGGCGACCTTCCAGTTTGTTGTCGATGCCTTGCAGGGCGACTGGCATGTCATCGCGCCGGACTGGCGGGGTTATGGCGATTCGCAATGGCTAGGGCATCCCTACTGGTTTCCCGATTACTACGCCGATCTGGAAGCGCTGCTCGACCACTATTCCCCGGATGAGCCAGCGCGACTGCTGGGCCACAGCATGGGGGCGAACATCGCCAGCATCTACGCGGCGGTGCGCCCGGCGCGGGTCCGCCAGGTGGCGATGCTGGATTTCCTCGGCCTCAAGCCCGGCGAGCAGGACGCGCCGACGCAGATTGCCCACTGGCTGGATGGCATCCGCAGCAGCCCCGCACTGCGCGCTTACCCGGACCACACGGCGCTGGCGCGGCGCTTGATGCTGAGCAATCCACGGCTGAGCGCGGAACGCGCTTTCTTCCTCGCCCGCCATGTCGGTCGGCAGCGCCCGGACGGGCAGGTGGAAATGGCTTGCGACCCTTGGCACAAGGTGCCCTCGCCGACGCCGTACCGGATTGAGGACAACATGGCCAGCTGGAAACAGATCAACGCCCCGGTGCTGATGCTGATCGCCGACCAGGGCTATGTGCAGCAGCGCTTCGGTGACGACCCCGAC
>JBEBBF010000167.1:0-2792 GCA_041158545.1 Pseudomonadota bacterium
GCACCATGGCCAACGGGCTGTCCCAGGATCTTTACTCGGACGGCACGGCCACCAACCAGGTCGGCGGGCTGCAGAGCATCATCGCGGATGCAGGCACCGGCACGGTGGGCGGCATCAACTCGACCACCTGGAGCTTCTGGCAGAACAAGGTGCAGAGCGCAGCCGCTCCGCTGCAAGGCGGATCGGCGATCACTCCGAGCGCCAGCACTATCGAAAGCCTGATGCTTCCGCTGTGGATCAAGCTGACCCGCGGCATAGATCAGCCCGACATGATCGTGATGGACGACAACTACTTCACGATGTTCGAGCAGAGCCAGACCAGCCTGAAGCGCTACAGTTCGGACTCGGGCAGCACCTCGGGCACGGCAGGTTTCGTCACCCTGAAGTACAAGAACGCGGATGTGTTCTTCGATTCCTCAGGCGGCATTCCGGCCAACCATGCCTACTTCATCAACACGGACTTCCTGGAGCTGGTGGCCCACAAGGACGCCAATCTTTCGGTCATGGACAAGTTGCAGGCGGTGAACCAGGACGCACAAGTCATCCCGATCCTCTGGATGGGAAACCTGGTGTGTTCCGCGCGGTTTCTCCAGGGCGTGATGAAGGCGTAAGGAGGAAACCACCATGAGCATCACTTCAGTCTCTTTGCCGGGTGCCTACGGGCTCGAATCCGGCTTTACTCCCGACACGACCCAGCGGCATGTGCTCGGCACACGCATCGATGTGTTGGACTCCTACTGGGGCTATCGTCGCCTGGTCTACGCGAAGAACGCAGCCGCGGCCTACAAGGTCGGCTATGTCTGCGTGATGGATGTGGATTCGGTGATGACGATTGCACCGGTCAACACCACGGCGCTGAATGCGCCGATGTACGTCTGCATGCACCCGATGGCATCCGGCACCTATGGCTGGTACATCGAGGCGGGCATGGCGCCGGTCTACTCCTACGTGACCGTGGCGGTGAACGTCGTGGCGGCGATCGACTCGGGCCATTCCGGCATGATCATCGCCAGCGGCAGCGGCCACTTGCCGGTACATGGCGTGGCGATCCTGGCCAATGACGACAAGCAGGCAACGGCGACCCTAATCAGCACCATCGGCACCACCAAGCTGAAGCTGTCCACGGTGGATGGTTTCTTCGTGGGCGGCGTGATCTCGGCGACTGGCATCACCAGCGCGCAGACGGTCACGGCGATCGATGAGGCCAAGAAGGAGATTACCTTGTCGGCTACGTGGGACAGCGCGCCATCGGGCACGATCGCGTTCAACTATGACGGCACGGCGAACGAATTCTGGCAGCTTTGCCGGTTCCGTTATCCACATGGGGCAACGGCGGTCGTTTAATCCAACCGGGCGCCCTTCGGGGCGCCCACCACATTGAGGTGTCTATGATCGAACCCGGCGTGATGGCAGAACGGCCACCGTATCTCACATTCCACTATGAGGCGGTGGAGGATCGGAATGCATCGATCGATGAGGGACGGAAGGTTTACAAGAACGTCCCATTCGTCACGATCAACCTACCGGGCGGCAAGGATGCGCCGGTCAAGAATGCCGAGGAATGGTTCGAGCAGATCCGGCACAAGGCGCACACGGGCAGCTACCCGCAGGCCTGGGTCAAGCACTTCGAATCGCAGTATCACGCATGGCAGGAAGGCCAGGAAATGCCCGAGCACGGCACGCCGGTCCAGATGTGTCTGTTCTTCAGTGCAGCCGAACAGCAGGCACTGATCGCGGCCAATGTCCGCACCCTGGAAGATGCGGCGGTGATGACCGAGGAATGCCTGTCACTGGTCGGCATGGGCGCGCGCCAGTTGAAGGAGAAGGCGCAGGCGGCTATTCGGGCGTCCACCGACGCCGGCAAGCTGGCCGAGGAAAACCAGGCATTGAAGGTCCTGGTATCGGACCTGCAGGATCGCCTGAAGGCCCTGGAAGAAGCGGCACAACGTAGCGTCCGACGTCCGCGCGAGGCCGCATGACCACGCTCACGATCCTGAACGATGCCGCTCTCAGGATCGGCCTGCCGCAAATGTCGGCAGCGGTCGGCTCGACCGACCCCACGGCCCTGCAGTTGGTGGCACTGCTGCAGGAGGAACTGAACTACCTGATCAACGCCAACCAGTGGACGATTCTCGATCAGGAGGCCACGTTTTCGACCATTCCGACCGAGTACCAGGGCGAGATCTCGACCATCGCCCCAGGCCTTCGGTTCATCCTGAACAACACCATCTGGAACCGCGACCTGCGGCGCCCTGTGTTCGGCCCGCTGTCACCTCAGAAGTGGCAGGAACTGGAGGCCATGCAGCTCAAAGGCCCGTGGAACCAGTTTCGCATCCGCGGCGGGAAGCTGTACTTCCTGCCCGCACCGGCCACCGGTCATACGTGCTATTTCGAGTACGCCGGGAGCTACCCGGTGATCGCCGCGGCCGACAGTTCCTACAAGGCGCGCGTCACGCTCGACACCGACACCTTCCTCTTCGTTGAAGAGGTCCTGACGCTGGGCCTGATCTGGCGGTTCAAGGGCCAGAAGGGCTTCGACTACAGCGAGGACCGGGACAAGTACAACCGCCTGCTGTTGGATGAGGTGGCGCGTGACGGCAGCAAGCCGACCCTGAATCTGGTCGGCGGAACGGGCCACGAGCTGGTGCCAGGCATCATGGTGCCTACCGGAAGCTGGGGGCTGTCGAATGGCGCCGAATAGGGGCCGCAAGTCATCCTCGCTGAGTGTGCCGCCACCGGTTGGCGGCATGAACGACATCAACAGCCTGGCCGATATGCCGGTCGAGGATGCG
>JBEBBF010000168.1:0-4502 GCA_041158545.1 Pseudomonadota bacterium
GCAGCAGGTTAAGACTGAAGCGCCACTTGAATTCGGCGCCCTCGGTGAGGAAATTGTCGTATTCCAGTTTCAACAGCACTTCCCGGTAGCCATCCGGTAGTTGGCTGCCATCCAAGCGCCCGCCTTCGGCGTCAGCCTTGGCAAGGTGATCCAAAATCTGCTCGGCGATTTTCCGTTCCACTGCGCTGTAGTTGCGCGTTAGCCGTTCGTCAAACTGTTGCAGGAACGAGCGGCGGATGGCGGGGAGGACTTCTTGCAGCATCAGGTCTGACACCGCAGCGGGATCACGGCAGGGATGGAGATGATGGCTGGTGATCAGCAAAAACTCCGGCACGTAGTCTGGCAGTTGTGCCAACACCGGTTCCAGCATTGCCAAGGCCGGACGGCCCTGGAGCCTTTCTTGCAGAAACTGCCGCGCTTCATCGCGGCTAAACGGCGGGATACGCTGCCGGGACAGCCCGCCCAACACGGTATGGGGAATCTGGTGCAGGGTGAGCAGATTTTCAAAGCTGATCGAACCGGCAATGATCAGCCGCAGCCCGGCATCGCGTAATTTGCGCAGGCTGGCCAGCATGATGCGCAATTCCTCGGCGACCACCCCGGCTTGCAGCAAGTTTTCCAACATGAACGGCAATTCATCCAAGCCGATCACCGGGAGTTCCTCGGGATCGGCGGCGGCCAGCACGGCGCCAATTTCGTCCACCAGCGGCGTCCAGTAACGGCGCAGCTGCTCATCCGGGGCGGTGAGTTCGATTTCCAACAGCTCCGGGACGTTGATCGAACGAATTTGCCCGCGTACCCAACTGGATAACTGGGACGGCAGCCGCCCCACGGCTTGCAGCGCTTGGCCTAACTGATCGCTGACGCTGTGCGGCAGACAGGCGATTAAGGTCTGGAGCAGCAGTTCATAAAAGCGCAGCAGATTGTTTTCATTTTGCACATCAAGAAAGCCAACCCGCTGCCCTTGCTGCCGATAGCGGTGCAGCGCCGCTTTTTGCACTTCGCTTTTGCCGGTACGGCGGATGCCGGTCAGCAACACGCTTTGGCCTTGCGACCACGCGTAGAGAATGCGTTCAATTTCATCTTCGCGAAAACGAAAGCGGGGATTGGCGGGAGGCAGTAAAGTTTTCATGACCTAGGATTAATATGAGTTTTAATTCATATGTATCCTAGGTCATACCTGACCGTGAAAGCAAGCCCATTTTTGTGCAGTAATCGGTTGCCACTCCCAGGGAAAGCCAGTGCAAATCCCCACCCAAACCTACGCCACCCCCGGCCGGGTGGCGGCTTCCAGTAGCCAGTTCCGGACCTGTTGTGCGGCGGGGCTGGGGGTTTGCTGGTGGTGATGCACGACGTAGTAGCCGTTTTCCAGCGGCAGGCAGCCGGGGACGGGCTCGATCAGTTCGCCGCGGGCGACTTCAGCTTCGGTGAGATAGGGGCTGGTCAGCACCACGCCGTGGCCCTGGCGGGCGGCTTCGATGGCCATCAGCGCCTGGTCGAAGTGGATGCGCGGAATCGCCGCGACGGCCGCCGGCGTCAGCGTTGAAAACTGGCTGAACCAGCGTTCCCAATGGGGTTGCAGCGTGGTCACCAGCAGGCTGGCCTGCGTCAGCGACTCCGGGCTGTCGAGTTGCTGGGCGGCGGCATAGGCCGGCGTGCAATAGGGCCGGGCTTCGTCCTGGAACATCAGCGCGGCGTTGAGGCCGGGGTCGCGGCCGTTGAAGTAGCGAATCGCCAGATCGACCGCTTCCCGCTCGAAGTCGACCAATACCACCGAGGCGTTCAGATGCAGATCCAGCCCCGGATGCCGGGTCAGCAGCTCGGCCATGCGCCGGGTGAACCATTTGGCGGCAAAGCTGGGCGGCATCGACAGCGTCACCCCCTGCTGCCGGTTCTGGCGCAGCCGGTGGCTGGCATCGGCGATCCGCGCCAGCGCCGGCTGGATGCGCTGCCAGTAGGCCGTGGCCGCCTCGGTGGGCTGGACCTGGCGAATCTGGCGGACGAACAGCGTCACCCCGAGCCAGGCTTCCAGCTTCTGGATCTGCTGGCCTATCGCCCCCGGCGTCACGCAGAGCTCGTCCGCAGCAAGAGAAAAACTGTTGTTTCTCATGGCGGCATCAAACGCCACCAGGGCCTTCAAGGGAGGATAGGGAATCATGAGATAGTTTTTCTATGCCATTGCCCATAATATCTGATTTGTCCGCGCCCGGCCGCCGACCCACAATTCCGGCATCGCCCTACCGGAATTCCGACCATGCTCCGCACCCTCCGCCGCCCCGATGTCTTGCCGGTCACGCTGGCCGCCGCCGGCATCCTGATGGTGACCATGGGCACCCGCCAGTCCTTTGGTCTTTTCCTCGGCCCGATCCAGCAAAGCACGGGCCTTGGCATCACCACCCTCAGTCTGGCGCTGGCCATCGGCCAGTTCAGCTGGGGCGCGATCCAGCCGCTGGCCGGCGCGGTGGCGGACCGCTACGGCGCGGCGATGGTGCTGCGGGTGGCGCTGCTGACGCTGGCCCTGGGCTGCGCGACGACGCCCTTCATCACCGATGGTTTTGGTCTGGCGCTGACGCTGGGCCTGCTGGCGGCGATGGGCTCCGGGGCGGGCAGCTTTTCGGTGCTGATCGGCGCCGCGGCGCAACGCCTGCCGCTGGAAGCCAGGGGCGCGGCGTCCGGGGTCATCAACGCCGGCGGTTCCTTTGGCCAGTTCATTTTCGCGCCGCTGCTGCAAAGGCTGATCCAGGGCCTGGGCTGGATGGGAACGATGGTCGCCATGGCGCTGGCAGCGCTGGCGGCCCTGCCCCTGGTCGGCAAGCTGGCCGGCCCGGCGGCGGCAAGCGCCCCCCAGGCCGACGGCAGCAGCCTCGGCGCCGCGTTGCGGACGGCGCTACGCAACCCCAGCTACGCCCTGCTCCACGCCGGCTTTTTCACCTGCGGCTTCCACATTGCCTTTCTGGTGACCCACCTGCCCGGCGAAGTGAATCTCTGCGGCCTGCCGCCCAGCGTTGCCAGCTGGTCGCTGGCGATCATCGGCCTGGCCAATGTCTTCGGCAGCCTCTACGCCGGCGCCTGGGTGACCCGGCATCGCAGCAAGTACGTGCTGGCGGCGATGTACGCCTCCCGCGCCGTGCTGGTGGCCGGCTATCTGCTGTTGCCGCGCACGGAATGGACTTACTACCTGTTCGCCGCCGGCCTCGGCTTCACCTGGCTGGCCACCGTGCCGCCCACCGCCACGCTGGTCGGCAAGCTGTTCGGCACCCGTTATCTGGCGACTTTGTTCGGGCTGACCCTGCTGACCCACCAGATCGGCGGCTTTCTCGGGGCCTGGCTGGGCGGCATCGCGCTGACCCGCTTCGGCGATTTTGGCTGGATGTGGTACGCCGACATCGTGCTGGCCACCCTGGCGGCGCTGCTGAACCTGCCGATCCGCGAGGCGCCGATTTCCCGGCCGCGCTCCCTCCCGACATCCCATCCCGATCCCTCACCCACCCGGCTTTCGGAGTCCAGACCATGACCGCTCCCCTGTTCCTCGACGACCTCCAGGTCGGCCAGCGCTTTGCCTCCGGTTGCTGCCGGCTGGACGCGGCGGCGATCCAGCGTTTTGCCCAGGAGTACGACCCGCAAGCCTTTCACCTCGACGACGGCGAGGCGCGTAAAAGCCTGTTCCAGGGTCTGGCGGCCAGCGGCTGGCACACCGCGGCGCTGACGATGCGCCTGCTGGTGGAGAGTGAATTCAGGCCGGCCGGCGGCATCATCGGCGGCGGGCTGGATGAGCTGCGCTGGCATCAGCCGGTCCGGGCCGGGGACGAACTGCGGCTGGAGATTGAAATCCTCGAAATCCGCGCCTCCCGCTCCCGCCCGGAACAGGGCATGGCCAAGGTCCGGGTGGTGACGCTGAACCAGCACCAGCAGCCGGTGCAGACCTACGTCGGCAATCTGGTCGTTCAGCGCCGCCCGCGCTGAGCGCGCTGCAGTGGCTTGCCCCGCTCTGCCGCTGGCGCCGGCCGCCGACCCGGCGGCTTGCTGGCCGGGCGCTGGGGAATCAGCGTGACGAGGAAGGGAAAATCCGGGTTCGGACGCTGGATCAGCCGGAACCCCGGCCCCAGCGCCTGCCGCAGTTCGGCGAGCAGGGCCTCGAGATTCACCGCCTCGCAGCGCAGGTCGGCCAGCACCCCGTCGCCGTCCGCATAGACCGGAAAATCCGAGCAGCCGGGCGGCTTGATCGGCTGGTCATAGACCGTGCAGCCGGGCCGGACGGGATCGTAAGCGGGACAGGGCTGGCGATGCGCGTAATAGCGGCCGTTGCCGGCACGGATCGCCTCCGGCCCCTGCCCCGCCGCCAGCTGCCGGTCAAACTCGCCCCGCGACACGTCCAGCTTCCAGAACTGCTTCACCTGCTTCCAGTTCAAATCCAGCACCAGCCGCTGCAGCTTGCAGCAGGGTTCCAGGCAACGGGTGCAATGGGGAATCACCTCCCGCTGCTGGTACGCCGCCGCCGCCCG
>JBEBBF010000169.1:0-4111 GCA_041158545.1 Pseudomonadota bacterium
CAAGGTCCAGGGCCTGTTGCCGCTGACCCACGCCGCCCAGGCGGTGCTGAAGCAGAAGGTCGCCCGGGATGAGGAGCAGGTGATGAACGTGGCGCTGCGCTCGCTGAACGGCGAAGGCGCCACCCACCCGCTGCGCATTTCGACGATCGAGCCGGTGCGGCAGATCCTCGACGAGGAACTGGAAGCGGTCTGGGCCAACCAGAAACCGGCCAAGGCGGCACTCGACACCGCCGTCCAGCGGGGCAACGCGGTGCTGAGCGCCAAGCCGGCTCTGAAGAAGCTGCTGCCCTTCTGATCGCGGCGTACTGCACGGGCTGAACCCGGTCTGCACCGCCGCCTCAGCCCGCAGCCACCCACCGGAAAACCCGCTGCACCCAGCGGGTTTTCGTCTTTTGGAGCTTTGCGATGAACAAGCTGCACGCCCAACTGTTGCGCCTCTTCCTGTTGCCCGACGCTGCGGCATGGCTCGCCACCGGCCCCGCCGGGCTGACGCTGCCGCCGCCCGCTGCCGCGGATGCGCTGCGCCTGGGGGTGATCGGCCTGCCGCAGGCGGCGGACTGGGTGCAGCTGGCGCCGCTGCTCAACGCGCTGCAGTCGGGCGGGCTGCCTCTGCCGGCGCTGGCGATAGACGGGTGTAGCGGGCTGCAGCTGTGGTTCTCGCTGGAGCAGGCCGCCAGCCCGGCGGCGGTGACGGCCTGGCTGCGCGGTCTGGCGCAACGCCACCTGAGCGGATTGCCGGCCGGCTGCTACCGGGTCTGGCCCGAAGGCGACACCGCCTTGCCGCTGCTGCCGATGCCGCTGGGGCCGGAGCGCTGGTCCGCCTTCATCGATCCCAGCCTGATCGGCGTCTTCGCCGAAACCCCCTGGCTGGAAATCGAACCCAACCCGGAACGGCAGGCCGAGGTGCTGGCGGCGGTGCGCAGCTTTTCCCCGGCCGATCTGGCCCGGCTGCACATGGCGCCTACGCCCGCGCCGCCCAGGGTCGAGCTGCCGGTGGGCGCAGAGACCCCGGCTGCGCATCTGCCCGGCGGCGACCCGCGCCAGTTCCTGCTGGCGGTGATGAACGACGCCAGCCTGCCGCTGCTGGCCCGGATCGAAGCCGCCAAGGCCCTGCTGCACGCCCCCGGCTGAGCGCGGCCGCCGTATCCGCATGCCTGGTCGCGGGCCGGCGTGGCCGGCCGCGACGCGCCGTGCGCAGCCTCGGGCGGCCGGAAACCTTCGGCAACAATTGGGTGAAATTCCGGGACTTTCCCTTACTTTTCCGCTGACATCGGTTTGCCGGGCGACGGCGTTATTCGCCTCAAGATGCAACACAAAGCGCATCGAACACTCAACCGACCACTGAAAAGCAAGGAGTTTCATCATGCAACTGACCCAGACCCTGATCGCCCTGACCGTCGCCGCCGGTTTCTCCGCCACCAGCTTTGCCCAAGGCAACGCCGCCCCGGCAACCCCGGCCGCCCCCACCGCCAAGCTGACCGCACCGCTGCCGGCGTCGCTGGACAAGAAGATTGAGGCCCCCAAGGCCGCCGAACCGGCGAAGGCCGACCTCGCCAAGACCGAAGGGATCAAGGCCGATGCCGCCAAGACCGCCGTCACCGCCAAGGTGGACAAGCAGGATAAGGCTGACAAGCTGGGCGCCAAGCCGGTAGAAAAGCTTTCCACCGGGGTAGCTGGCAAGGTGGAGGCCAAGCCGACGGTGAAGGCGCCGGAAAAACTGGGTCAGAAGCCGGTGGAAAAGGTTGGTGACAAGGTTGGTGAAAAGGTCGGCAAGAAGGCCAGCGAGAAGGTTGGCGAGAAGGTCGCAGTGAAGTCCGCTGACAAGGCTCCGGCAAAGGGCATGGAAAAAGCAGTCGAAAAGACCGCGGAGAAGACGCCGGAAAAGACGGCTGACAAGGTGCTGGCCAAGGCTGAAATCAAGCCGGCCGCGCACTAAACCACCCGGTTCGCAGGACGGGAAGGCGGCCGCCGGGTCGGCAGAAAGGACGCCCCTGGCCCCTGACCTACCCCAGCTTCGGGGCGTCGGCCAGCGGAAGACTCAGCGCCAGACCCTTTGCAGCTTCCTTCCGCTCCCGCCGGACTTTCGCCCTGGTCAATAGACCAGGGTTTTCCATTCTGCTTGCAGGGTCCGGGCAACGAAGGCGGTGGCGCCGCGGGGGCCGCTGCACAGGGGAAGCAGGGTTTCCTGCGGGGCAATCCACGCCGCCTGCGCCATGCTGCACAGGTGCAGGCTGGCGCCGGCGCTGACGGCGTCCTGCAGGAATTCGAGCAGGGATTTTTCCCGGTTCGGGCCGGCGAACTGCGCGGCAGCCACCCCTTCGACCAGCCAGCGAACCGCCGGGCCGGCGAAGTGGATTTCCACCTCGCAATCCAGCGCCCGCGCCGCCAGGGCGTGGATCAGGGGCGTCGCCAGCAATTCCGGGCGGTCCGGGGTGGCGGCCCAGATCAGCAGCACAAGGCCGGGGTTGTCAGCAAGCGGCGGGTTCATTCCGGCGTGGCCTCGCTGAAACGGGCGTCGGGATCAATCGTCAGGATGTGCTGCCGGTAGGCGGCCGCGTCGAGCAGCCCGGCGGCGTCCGTTTCCCAAGCCCAGGGCTGCCCCAGGACCATCCAGCCGGCACCGTAGGGGTCGCGGTTCAGCAGTCGTGGCCGCTCTTCCGCGTCGTCGTTGCCCTCCCGCAGCGTGAAACCCAGCGGCGCATGCACCGCCAGCACCGTCTTGCGACATTCAATGGTCCCCAGCCCCCGCCCCAGCGCCACCTCGGCGCCACGGGGTTTGGCGGTAAAAGCCAGGATCTCGCCGGCGAGGAACAAGCCAAACGCCGAGGCACCGATCCGCACCAAACCATCCGCCTGCCGCTGCACCCACATGTCGTGGCGCGGGCAGTAGAGACGATCAGCAGGTATCGGGCCGTGGAAGGCTTGGTAGGGCATCAGCAGCAAACCGCCACACCGGCAGGACGAGGCCGGGAGAGGGAGGGTGGGCATCGTGGAAAGGGAATTGGCGGAAGAGAGCAGGAGTCGAACCTACCCAAGCCTGTGTGACAGGCCCTGCCGGTTTTGAAGACCGGCCGTCCCACCGGGGAACGATCTCTTCCGTGTTTCATGAGCCGAATTGCTCCGGGCTGCCGCGCAGGAGGTGCCAGTCGCGGACGCGGCGAGTGTAGCCGACCCGGTCGAAGAATTCGAGGATGTGGATGGCCACCTTGCGGCCGCCGCCGATGTCGTCGCGCAGCGTGGCGGCGCGAACCCGGCCGTCCCTGGCCTGCAGCCGGACCAGGCGTTGCGCCAGGTCGGCGACGGCGGCGGCGCTGAAATAGTGGTCATGCGCCACCGGATACAACTCGCCCAGCCGGGCCAGACGCTGGCACAGGCTGCGGACCTGCGCCTCGGCGATGCCGCTGCTGCGGGCGATGTCGCGGATTCGGGGCGGGTTGCAGGGGCTGGCGGCGAGCAGGGGCTGCAGGCATTGCCACAAATCCCGGTCGGCGTTGGCAAACTGAACCTGATGTTCCGGCAGATGCAGCCAGGCATGGCGACGGATGATGCGGCCGGCGGCCAGCGGCCCGGCCAGCAGCTTGTCGAAGGCGGGGCGGGGCAGCGCGGGCAGCGTCAGCCGGCGCAGCCTTTCCCGCTCGACACCGGGCATGTCCGGCGCCCGCTGGTGTTCCGCCGCCAGCGCCGCCAGCATCCGCGCTTCCAGCGCCTGCCAGCCCTCGGCGGCAAAGCCGCTGTCGCCGACCCGTTGCAGGTTCAGCCGGGTGAGCAGCGCCGTCAGGGTCGCCGCGTCCAGATTGCGGTTGCGGGCGTAGCCGGGGAGGTCCACCCCGCAGGGCTGCTGGCTGGCGGCCAGTTGCAAGGCCGTTGCCGGGTCCGGGTCGGCCAGCGCGGCGAGCAGCGCCAGCCGCTCCGGGCTGCGCCGCCGCCGGCTGGGCGGGGCGATGTCCAGCACCTGACCGCCGCCCAGGGTATGGCGGGCGCTGGCATCGCGGAGGATGAAACGGTCGCCGGCCAGGGCGCCGATGGGGCGGTCCAGGCTCAGCCGCGCCGGGCCGTGCTGGCCGGGGGCGAGTTCCGCGTCCTGGAGCAGGTTGATCCGCGCCGTCGCGGC
>JBEBBF010000170.1:0-4242 GCA_041158545.1 Pseudomonadota bacterium
ATCGCCCACGTCGGCGTCTCGGTCCGGGAAGCCACCGAAACCGACCTCAGCGTTGCCGAGCGTTCGCAGGAAAACGTCAACCGGCTGATGAACGAGCTGATGGAGCTCTCCAGCCGCGCCGGCCAGCAATCCCGCCACATCACCGAAATCACCGAACGCATCCACGTCCTGGTCCGGGAAGGGGTGCTGTCGATGCAGTTCGAGGACATCGTCAGCCAGATGCTGTCCCGGATCACCCGCCAGACCCTCGCCGTCGGCGGCTACCTGCACACCATGCTCGACCTGCACAACGACCGGGAACAACGCGACGGCCTGCTCCGCTTCCGCACCCGCATCGCCCGCCTCCAGTCCCTGATCGCCACGGCCCAGGAAAACAGCAGCGGCAGCGAACTGGGCGACAGCGGCAAACAGCTCGACAGCGGCGGCGAGATCGACCTGTTCTGAGCGGGAAACATGGCTGTACCGAGGTGCGCCCGATGAATCCTTGGCGGCCACGCTTCATTACACGGATGCGGTTTCCCCGGGATCACAGCTGCGCTGAATGACGCTGCTCCGTGATCGCTGCTCCGTGATTTTTCCCGGCTAATCCAGGCGGCCTGGCTACTTCGGGCAACAACCTTGAATCAGCCCGGTTTCATGGTGTGGCGTACTGGAAGGGCTCAGGACGAAGGTGTGGGGGCAGCGGGTCGGGCCAGCACCTTGTCGACACGGTGACGGTCCATATCAACGACCTCGAAGCACCAGCCGCTGGCCAGGATTTGGTCTGTGGTTGCCGGAATCCGACCCAGCACATGCATGATCAGCCCACCCAGGGTGTGGAAGGACTGACCCTCTTCCCCTGGGAGTTCGGCGTTGATGCCGAGTACCTGCTTCAGCCGTTCCAGGTTGACATCCCCATCTACCAGCCAGGAGCCATCTCCCCGCGGGGTGATGTCGCTTTCGCCACTACCGGATGGTGTGATCTCGCCGACGATGGCTGCCAGCACATCGGTCATCGTCACCATGCCGACCACTTCGCCGTACTCGTCCACAATCAGCGCAAATTGCAGGCGGGCGCGGCGGAAATGTTCCAGCAGCTGAGCTGTAGTCACCGATTCCGGGACGAACAGAGGCGGATGCAGCACGGCCTCGATGTCGGCAACGCTGAGTCCCCGACCCGGAACCAACTGGCGCAACAGGTCGCCAGTCTGCAAGACACCGAGAATTTGCTCCAGGCCAGCGCGGCATACCACCAGCCGGGAGAAGCCGCTGCCGATGATGCGCTGGCAAGCTGCAGCCTCCCCTTCTTCCAGATCCACGACCACCATGTCCCGACGGGGTGTCATGATCGCCGGGATGCGCTGGTCGTCCAGACGCAGCACATTGGACACCAGGGCCTGCTCACCTTCGTGGAAAACGCCGGCTTCGGCGCCTTGTTCCATCATCACCTTGATTTCATCATCGCTGACGGTTGGTTCTTCACGGCGGTCTGCACCAAACAAGCGGAGCACGGTGTTGCAGGAACCCGATAGCAGCGAAACCAGCGGATGGGTGGCGCGGGACAGCGCCATCATCGGACGGGCAATCAGTGCCGCGATGCTTTCCGGCGCCAGCAGGGCCAGCCGTTTTGGCAGCAACTCGCCAACGACGACCGAAAAATAGGTCAGGCCAACCACGGTGAGGCCCAGGGCCACGCTGTTGGCGTAGGGGGCGAGCGGGGAGAACTGTTCAAAGGTTCGGGCCAGGGGGGCGGCAATCGCCGCTTCGCCGATGGCACCGCTGAGGATGCCAACCGAGGTGATGCCAACCTGGATGGTGGAAAGGAAGCTGGATGGCTCCTGGTGGAGTTCCAGTGCCGCATGGGCACCGCTGTTGCCCTCATCGGCGAGATTTTGTAACCGTGCCTTGCGTGCGGACAGCACAGCGATTTCGGACATCGCGAAAACGCCATTGATGGCGATTAAAACCAGCAGCAGGACAAGATCCATAGGTGAAGCCACCCGATGCGCTCAGGCATGTGGCTTCGGAGTTGCGAGGCCGGGGATTGTAGCAGCCACTCTGCAGTGGCTTGCAGCCGGTATTCAGGGGGGCGATCTAACGCCCGATCCGTTTGCGCGGACGCAGGCCCCAGAGGCAGAGCGGGGGAAGCAGGGTCAGGGTGAAGAGGGTGGCGGTGATGACACCACCGACGATGACCACCGCGAAGGGGCGTTGGGTTTCGGCGCCGATGGCGTCGGAGACGGCGGCGGGCAGCAGGCCGAGGCCGGCCATCAACGCGGTCATCAGGATGGGGCGCAGCCGGGAGACGGCGCCTTCGGTGACGGCGCGGGCGATGTTGGCGCCGTTATCGACCAGGCGCACGACTTCCTCGACCATGATCACGCCGTTCTGCACCGAAATGCCGGCGACGGCGATGAAGCCGACCGCGGCCGAGATCGACAAATGCAGCCCGGCCAGACCCAGTGCAAAGAAGCCGCCGGCGATGTTGAACGGCAGCATCGCCAGGATCAGCAGCGACAGCCGGATCGAACGGAAGGCCCAGAACAGCAGCGCGAAGATGCCCAGCAGGGACGCCGGGACGATCACCGCCAGCCGCTTCAGCGCCCGCTGCTGGTTCTCGAACTGGCCGCCCCAGACCACCCGGTAGCCGGTGGGGATTTCCACCTGCTGCTTGACCTTGGCCATGGCTTCGGCGACGAAGCTGCCCTGGTCGCGGCCCTGCAGATTGGATTTGACCGGCACATTGCGGCCGCCGGCTTCGCGGGCGATGCGGGAGGCGCCCTCACGGACTTCGACCGTGGCGACGTCGGCGACCCGGATCGTGTTGCCGTTGGGCAGGCTGAGCGGGATGTTGGCGATGTCCTCGACCGAAGCGCGGAACGGGGCGGCGAAACGGATCGTCAGGTCGAAGCGGCGCTCGCCGTCGTAGAAACTGCCGACCGCGCTGCCCGCAAGCGCAGCTTGCACCGTGCTGCCCAGGTCGGCGACGGTGAGCCCCAGCCGGGCCAGCTTGACCCGGTCGGGCAGTACCGCGACTTCCGGCTGGCCGCCGGGCAGGATCGCCGCGACGTCGCGGCTGCCGGGGATGCTGCGCAGCACCGAGGCGATCTGTTCGGCCTTGTCCTGCAGGATGTCCAGATCGGGGCCGAAGACCTTGATCGCGATTTCACCCTTGACCCCGGACATGGCCTCTTCGACGTTGTCCTGAATCACCTGGGAGAAATTGGTCGGCAGACCGGGGATGATCTCCAGGCGTTTTTCCATGTCGCCGACCAGGGCTTCCTTGTTCGGGAAGCGCCAGGTCTTGCGTGCTTGCAGGTCGGCCAGGATTTCAATGTTGTTGGGGCCTTTCGGGTCGGTGCCGTCGTCGGGGCGGCCGACCTGGGTCACCAGCATCCGGATTTCCGGATATTCCCGCAGCACCTTGCGCACGGCCCGCTCGACGTCCTTGCTCTGCTCCAGCGACGAGGCCGGCGGCAGCGTGATGGTCAGCCACAGATTGCCTTCGTCGAGCTTGGGCAGGAATTCGCTGCCCAGCAGCGGAATCAGCGAAAAGGCAAAAACGGCGATGCCACCGCCCAGCGAAAAGGCGAAGCGGGGCCGGCGCTGGCAGCGTACCAGCAGGTTGCGGTAGCCCTGTTGCAGCTTGACCAGCCATTCGATGTGCTTCTCGGCCATGTCCCGCTTGATCAGCACATTGGCCAGCAGCGCCGGCACCAGCGTCAGCGTCAGGATGACTGCGCCCAGCAGCGAGAAGGACAGCGTCAGCGCCACCGGCGAGAAGATGCGCCCTTCAACCCGCTGGAAGGTGAAGATCGGCAGGAAGGCCAGGATGATGATCGCCTTGGAAAACAGGATGGGCTTGGCCAGGTCGGAGGTGACCCAGCGTAGCGAATCCAGCCGGCGGCCGATGGGGGAGTCGATGGCGCCGTGGGCGTGGTGCATCGCCAGCCGCACCATCAGCGCCTCGACCAGCACCACGGCGCTGTCGATGATGATCCCGAAGTCGATGGTGCCCAGGGAAATCAGGTTCGCCGGGACGCCCTTCAGGTCCATCAGCGTGAAGGCGAACAGCAGGGTCAGCGGGATGATGCTGGCGACGACCAGCGCGGCCCGCCATTCCTGCAGGAAGATCACCAGCACCGACACCACCAGCAGCGCGCCGACCAGCAGGTTTTCGGTGACGGTGTGCAGCGTGTGCTGGACCAGATCGGTCCGCTGGTAGATCGGCTTCAGCTGGACGCCCTTGGGCAGCTCGCCCCA
>JBEBBF010000171.1:0-22624 GCA_041158545.1 Pseudomonadota bacterium
CGGCGAGTTGATACGCCTCCTGTTCCAGTTCCAGCAGCTTCTGCCCCAGCTCGTGGCTGTGCCGTTGCAACAGCGCGCTGTCGATCAGCACGCCGGTCCGCTCCATCTGGAACAGCACTTCCCGCGCCGGCAGCTCGATGTCGGCATAGACCCGCTGCAGGCCCGCTTCGGCGCCGAGTTGCGGCAGCAGCAGCGCGTTGAGCCGCCAGGTCAGGTCCGCGTCTTCGGCGGCGTAGGCCGCGGCCCGCTCCAGGTCCACCTGGTCGAAGCCGATCTGCTTGGCGCCCTTGCCGCACAGCTCGGTATAGGAAATCGTCGCCAGCCCGAGGTGGCGGCTGGCCAGCTGCTCCAGGTCGTGGCCCTTGTCGCTTTCCAGCACATAGGACTGCAGCAGCGTGTCGTGGGCGATGCCGGCCAGCGCGATGCCGTGGTTGGCGAAGACATGCTGGTCGTACTTGGCGTTTTGCAGCACCTTGGGCCGCGCCGGGTTTTCCAGCCAGGGGCGCAGGCGTTGCAGCGCCGGGTCCAGCGGCAGCTGCTGCGGCAGGTCGGGGCCGCAATGGCCCAGCGGCAGATAGGCGGCCTCGCCGGGGGCGACGGCGAAGGAAATGCCGACCAGCCGGGCGTCCAGCGAGGACAGGCTGGTGGTTTCGCAGTCGAGGGCGACCAGCGGCGCCGTGTCCAGCTTGGCCAGCCAGCTTTCCAGCGCCGGCCAGTCGAGCAGGGTCTGATAGTGGGACCGGTGGGCATCCGGCGCCGGGCCGGGGGTGTCGGCGGCTTCGCTCTGGATGGCGGCGGCGGGTTCGGCAGGAGCCGGCGCTGCCGTCGGCGTGGCGGGAGTTTCGGCGCTGGCGACCGGGTTTGCTTCCGCCGCCGGGCGGGCGCCGCGCAGCCAGTTGCGGAATTCGTAACGCTCGTAAATCTGCTGCAGGATCGTCTGGTCCGGCGCGGTGGGGTGCAGGCTGGTTGGCGCCGGCAGGTCGGGCAGGTCGCAGCGGATGGTGACCAGCCTTTGCCCCAGCGGCAGGAATGCCAGGTGGCCGCGCAGGTTTTCGCCGACCACGCCCTTGATCCGGTCGGCGTTGGCGATGACGCCGGCCAGGTCGTCGTATTCGCTCAGCCATTTACAGGCGGTTTTCGGGCCGCAGCGCGGCACGCCGGGGACGTTGTCGACGCTGTCGCCGATCAGCGCCAGGTAATCGACGATGCGTTCCGGCGGCACGCCGAATTTGGCGATCACCGCGTCCCGGTCCAGGGTTTCGTTGCTCATGGTGTTGACCAGCCGGACCTGCGGCCCGACCAGCTGCGCCATGTCCTTGTCGCCGGTGGAGACCATCACGTCCAGCCCGGCGGCGACGGCGGCCTGCGCCAGCGTGCCGATCACATCGTCGGCTTCGACGCCGGATTCCATCAGCAGCGGCCAGCCGCTGGCGCGGATGGCCCGGTGCAGCGGCTCGATCTGGCAGACCAGATCCTCGGGCATCGGCGGCCGGTTGGCCTTGTATTCGGGATACCAGTCGTCGCGGAAAGTCTTGCCCTTGGCGTCGAAAACCACGGCCCGGTAGTCTGCCTTGAAGTCGCTTTCCAGCCGGCGTAGCATCGCCAGCACCCCATAAATCGCACCGGTGGGTTCGCCGGCCGCGTTCCGCAGGTCGGGCAGGCCGTGATAGGCTCGATACAGGTAAGACGAACCGTCCACCAATAACAACATAGGCATAGCAAGCAGATGAGTGAGAAATTGCCGCGTCTGGCGGAGATGGATGCCGCGGTGCAGAGCTTTTCGGCCCGGGAATCCTGGCGAGTGTTCGGCATTATGTCAGAGTTCGTTGAGGCGACTGAGCGGCTGGCGCCGATCCGCCCGGCGGTGTCGATCTTCGGCAGCGCCCGCACCAAACCCGATTCTCCCTACTACCAGCTGACCGAAAAAATCTCCCGTCTGCTCTCCGACGCCGGCTTCGCGGTGATCTCCGGCGGCGGTCCGGGGATCATGGAAGCGGCCAACAAGGGCGCGTTCGAGGGCAAATCCCCGTCGGTCGGGCTGAACATCCAGCTGCCGCACGAGCAGAAGAGCAATCCCTACCAGGACATCTCCCAGACCTTCCGCCACTTCTTTGCGCGCAAGTACATGTTCGTCCGCTTCGCCAGCGCCTACGTGGTGATGCCCGGCGGCTTCGGCACGCTGGACGAGCTGCTGGAGGCGCTGACGCTGATCCAGACCGGCAAGAGCCGCAACATCCCGCTGATTCTGGTCTGCTCGGAATTCTGGGGCGGGCTGGTCGAGTGGTTCCGCGCCCGGCTGGTCAGCGAAGGGATGATCAACCCGGAGGACATGGACCTGATCCGGGTGATCGACGAACCGGAGCAGGTGGTCGATGCCATCTTCAAGCATTACGAAAAACGCAGTTTTGCCCCGCTGCCGGTCGAGCGGGAGATGATGCTCAACCTGTAATAGAATCCGCTCCCCCGAGGAAACCCCATGCGCCGACTGATTCCCCTGCTTTTCGCCTTTGCGCTGCCGGCTTTTGCCCAGCAGCAAAACCAGCCGCTTCCCGCCGTGCCGCCGCCGCCGCCCGACATCATCCCCTTCGATGCGGCGCTGGAACCCCAGGTGACCATCACCCGCAACGACAAGGAAACCCGCGAGGAATACCGCAGCAACGGCAAGCTTTACATGGTCAAGGTCACCCCGGTCGGGGGTGGCGCGCCCTACTACCTGATCGATCAAAAGGGTGACGGTCAGTTCATCAAGACCAACATGGTCGGCGCGGTGACCCAGCCGCCGATGTGGGTTATCGGCACCTTCTGACAGGCTGACCGCCTGCCATGCCTGATTCCTCCGCGTTTCCCCTGCCCCCCGCCGCCTTCAAGGGCGATAGCCGCCCGGTCGAGATGGGCCTGGTGTTCGACTGGCTGCGGCAAGGCTGGGCGATGTTCACCGCGCATCCCGGCGTCTGGATGGCCGCGACGCTGATCTTCATGGTCGTCGAGCTGGGCGTGAACATCGTTCCGGGTTTCGGCTTCATGGCCTCGCACCTGCTGCTGCCCGTCTTCTTCGCCGGCATGTCCCATGCCTGCCAGCGGGTCAGCCGCGGCGAAGAGCCCCACGTCAATGACCTGTTCCACGGCTTCCAGCGCCAGTCGGCCACGGCGCTGCTGGAAGTGGGCCTGGTGTTCCTCGGCGGCGTGCTGGCGATCGTGCTGCTGGTGCTCTTGCTGTTCCTGCTGGTGCCCGGCCTCAAACAGGGCCTGGCGATGTTGATCGGCGGCATGCTGACGGCGCTGCTGGTGTTCGTGCTGTCGGTGCCGCTGCTGATGGCGCTGTGGTTCGCGCCTATCCTGGTCAGCCAGCACGGCATGAAGCCGATGGCCGCCTGCCGTGCCAGTTTCGCCGCCTGCAGCAAGAATCTCCTGCCGATGGGGGTGTTCGGCCTGATGCTGTTCATCCTCGGTTTCTTCGCGCTGCTGTCGCTGGCGCTGGGGATGATCGTGCTGTTGCCGGTGCTGGCCGGTGCCCATTACGCGTCCTACCGGGACATTTTTGTCGGATCTTGAGCCATGCAGGCGCTGAAACTTCCTTCCCGCTATGGCTGGAACTGGCTGACCGAGGGTTATGTGCTGTTCCGCCGCAATCCGGCGCTGCTCAGCCTGCTGGTCTGGGCCTACTGGCTGTGCCCGATGCTGCTCGGCAGCTTTCCCTACATCGGGGTGGTGCTGGCGGCGCTGGTGATGCCTGGCCTGTCGGTCGGGGTGATCTCCGCCTGCCGCAACCTCGACCAGGGCTACCCGGCCACGCCGGCCAACCTGTTCTCCGGCTTTCGCGACAACCCGCGGACGCTGATCGCGCTGGGCGGCTTTTATCTGGTCTGCCTGCTCGGCATCCTCGCCTTCTGCAGCCTGCTCGACGACGGCCTGCTGCTCAGCCTGATGCTGGGCAAGCGGGAGATGGACGAAGAAGTCCTGAGCAGCGGCGCCCTGATGCTGTCCAGCCAGACCACGATGCTGCTGCTGACCCCGGTGATGATGGCCAACTGGTACGCGCCGCCGCTGGCGGCCTGGCACCGCCTGCCGCTGTTCAAGAGCCTGTTCTTCAGCCTGGTCGCCTGCTGGCGCAACTGGCGGGTTTTCCTGACCTACCTGCTCGGCGTCCTGCTGATGGCGCTGCTGGTGCCGATGCTGGTCGTCACGATCTTCGCGGCGGCGCTGCCCCAGTCGGTCGGGCTGATCACGCTGCTGCTCATGGTGCCGCTGACGCTGGTGCTGGCGCCGACGCTGTTTGCCAGCACCTACATCAGCTACCGGGATGTCTTCGTCGCCAGCCGGGATGACTGAGTCCGGCCCGCTCGGCCTGTTCGGCGGCACCTTCGACCCGATCCACCACGGCCACCTGCGGCTGGCGGAAGAAGCCCTGGGCCGGCTCGGCCTGGCCGGCATCCGCTGGATTCCCGCCGGCCAGCCGCCGCACCGCGCCGCCCCCGGCGTGACCGGGCAGGACAGGCTGGAAATGGTCCGGCTGGCCATCGCCGGCCATCCGCAATTCAGCCTCGACCCGGCGGAAGTGGACGCCGCCGCGCCCAGCTATACCCACACCACGCTGACCCGGCTGCGTCACGAACTCGGCCCAGTGCAGCCGCTGGTGCTGCTGCTCGGCGCCGACGCCTTCGCCGGGCTGGCCAGCTGGCACCGCTGGCAGGAGATGCTCGACCTCGCCCACCTCGCGGTCGCCCACCGTCCCGGTTACCCGATTGCCGCGGCGGCGCTGCCGGCGGCGCTGGCCGCCGAATACCACGCCCGCCACGGCGAAGGCCCTGCCGCCCTCGCCGGCGCGCCGGCCGGGCGCATCCTCAGTTTCCCGATGACCCAGCTGGCGATTTCAGCCACACAGATTCGCCAGTTGCTGGCGGAGCGGGCCAGCCCCCGCTATTTGCTGCCCGAAGCCGTTCTCCACTATATTCAAAACCACCACCTTTACCGCTGAACACCCCGATGGATATCCGCAAACTACAAAAAATCGTCGTCACCGCCCTCGAAGACATCAAGGGCCGCGACATTGAAGTGATCAACACCAGCAAGCTCACCGCCCTGTTCGACCGCATCGTCATCGCTTGCGGCGACTCCAACCGCCAGGTCAAGTCCCTCGCCCGCAACGTCCAGGACAAGGTCCGGGAAGCCGGCGGCGAAGTGGTCTCGGTGGAAGGCGAGGAAAGCGGCGAATGGGTGCTGGTCGATCTGGGCGACATCGTCGTCCATGTGATGCAGCCGCAGATTCGCGCCTTCTACAACCTCGAAGAACTCTGGGACGTCACCCCCAGCGCCCGGATCAAGACGCTGACCGCCGCCGCGGAACAGCAACTGGGCGCATGAAACTGCAGATCGTCGCAGTCGGCCACAAGCAACCCGACTGGGTCAGCGCCGGCTGCAACGAATACAGCAAGCGGATGCCGCGGGAGCTGCCGCTCAGCATCCACGAAGTCAAACCCGAGCCCCGCGGCAGCAAGACCAGGGAACAACTCCTCGCCGCCGAACAGCAACGCATCCAGGCTGTACTGGCCTCCGGCGTCCGCCTGGTCGTCCTCGACGAACGGGGCGACGACCTCACGACGCTCAAACTCGCCCGTCGCCTCGAAACCTGGATGCAGGACGGCCGCGACACCACGCTCTTGATCGGTGGCGCCGACGGCCTGGCCCCCGAACTCAAGGCCGCCGCTGCCGACTGCATCCGCCTTTCCAGCCTGACGCTGCCGCACGGACTCGCCCGGCTCCTGCTCTGCGAACAGCTTTACCGGGCGATGAGCCTGCTGAAAAACCACCCCTACCACCGCGAATGAGCGCCTATTCCCGCCTCTCCCGCATCTACCTGGCCTCCAGCAGCCCGCGCCGGCGGGAATTGCTGACCCAGATCGGCATCCAGTTCGACCCCCTGCCCTTCCGCGGCGGGGCCCGGGCCGACGCCGCGGTGGACGAAACCCCGCTGCCCGGCGAAGACCCCTACGTTTACGTCGCCCGGGTCGCCGCCGCCAAAGCCGCGCACGGCCACGCCCTGCTCGCGCTGCGCCGCCTTCCGCCCCGGCCCGTCCTCGCCGCCGACACCACGCTGGAACTCGACGGTGAAATCATCGGCAAACCCCTGGACGCCGCCGACGCCGAGGCCATCCTCCAGCGCCTCTCCGGCCGCAGCCACCGGGTGCTGACCGCGATCAGCCTCGCCCTCGCCGACCGCCTGGAAACCCGGACCCAGGTCAGCGAAGTCCGCTTCCGCCCGCTGTCCAGCGAAGAAATCCGCCGCTATGTCGCCAGCGGCGAACCCATGGACAAGGCCGGCGCCTACGGCATCCAGGGCCGCGCCGGCCTCTTCGTCGAACACCTCGCCGGCAGCTACACCGGCGTCATGGGCCTCCCCCTCTGCGAAACCGGGCTGCTGCTCCGGGAATTCGGCTACGAATTTGGCTGAGGGGGCTGAGGGGGCGGAAACGGGCGTTTAGCCGCTCGCCGACCCGGCCACGCGCCGGAAAGCCTGCTGCAGGGTCTGGGTCGCGATGAAGAGTTGCAGCGGGGTGTCCGGTGCGGCGACGAAGTCAAAGCGGCGGTAGTAATCGGCAGCCCGCGCATCCTTGGCATCAACCACGACGGCGGCGATGCCGGCGTTTTGCGAAATCTCGACGATCCGTTCCAGCGCGTTGAGCAGCAGGCGTTCGCCCAGGCCTTTGCCCTGGAGGGCGGCCTGAACGGCAAAACGGCCGAGCCGGACGACGGGGACGCGTTCGGGAAGCCGGTGTGGATTCGGCAAACTTCCCCGGCTGACTTCGCTGACGCTGAGGGTGTAAAACCCCAGCACCGTTTCCGGCGCCGCAGTCTCCACCAGCACGAAGGTGCGCGAAATGTTTTTGCGCTGCTGCTGGCCGGCCATCGTGGCCAGCCAGCGATTCAGCGCCGGGGTGCCGCAATCAAAGCTTTTGCAGTCATGGCTGGAATTCAAAGCCTGAATTTGAACCTGCACCGGACACCTTTCCCGCCTGGTAGCGATTCAGCGCATCAACCAGATTCTGCGAAGGCGCGGGCGGGTTATCGAGCAAGTCGAAGAAACACGCGGCAGTTTGTTGGGACAACTGCAGAGTGCGTTCGCTTTCGACGATCTTCTCTGCCTTTTCCAGCGCTGCCTGGGTGACGAATTGATTCAGCGTCGATCCGACCATGCCGGCGGCG
This sequence comes from Pseudomonadota bacterium, assembly GCA_041158545.1. GTDB lineage: Bacteria > Pseudomonadota > Gammaproteobacteria > Burkholderiales > Rhodocyclaceae > JBEBBF01. The sequence goes on from JBEBBF010000171.1 coordinate 7,201, forward strand.
AGCTCCAGAACCTCGACGACGTTCTGCGGTACTCGGGCCGTGATGCGACCGCGGCTCGTAGCCGTTGCGTCGAGTGATCGGGTTTGGGTCATGTCCCCCTCCTTTGCAAGGCCAAATCGCCGCCTTGCAGGCTTCGTTGCGTCAAAAATGGTCTGGAAAACCGACCGCTGCCGGGTGGCAAGGCACGGATTGAGTCCGCGGCGATGCAATGTCAGGCACTGGGCATGGTGCCATATTGGCACCGGTCACTCAATCTTTGGTGCCAATATGGCACCGATTCTCCAGCCATGCCGCCAACACCCCTGCCCCCTCTTCCGCGCCGCTGGCCGGGACCCGGGGGCGTGGGAGGGTGGTGAGGAGGGTGTCGAGGTCGGAGAGGAACTGGCCGGTTTCGAGCTGGGCCATGCTGATTTCCCGGCAGCGGCCGTGCTGGCGCAGCCAGTCGATCAGCGCGTCCTGTTCCGGCCAGTCGTCGCGGCGGACGTAGAGGGTGGGGGTGGCGTTGCAGCCGACTTCGGCGAAGGTGCCGTAGCCGGGTTTGGTGACGATGGCGTCCACGCTGCAGAGCAGGTCGGCGAAGCTGAGGCCCAGGGGGTCGAAGGCGAGGGCGTCGTCGCGGTGGAAGCCCCAGTTCTGCTGGCAGACCCAGGTCAGGCCGGGGCGGCGGGGCCAGGCTTCCAGCGGCAGCCGGGTGGGAATGCCGCCGAAGGCGACCAGCACGAAGCATTGTTCCGGCCGCCAGCCCAGTTCCGCCCGCCGGTTGCGGCCGAGGGTGGCGACCGGGCCGATGTCGCGGCAGCGGGGAAAATGCGGCATCGGCATCGCCGGCAGCGTGCGGATGAAGCCGTCGGCGGCGCAGTAGGCGGCGTGGATCTGGGCGCGGATCGCCGGGCCCCAGCTTTCATGCAGGAAAAAATGCTCGAACAGGTGCAGCCAGTCGAGGGAAGACAGGGCCAGCGCCGGTATCCCGGCGGCGGCGGCTCCGGCCAGCGGCAGGTAGGCGACGTCGCTGAGCACCGCATCCACTTCCAGCTGGCGCAGCAGCGCCGCTTCCCGCGCCACCCGCCCGTCCCAGTCGGCGTGGGCTTCCCGGTAGGCGGCGGCGCTGGCGGCGTAGTCGATTCGGTTGGCATCCACCATCTTGTAGCCGAAGTCGCTGGCCTCGCGGCGCAGCGTGAAGGGCACGTCGAGCCGCTCGCGCAGCTTGTCCTCGGGCAGCAGCGTCCGCAGCGTCAGCCGCCAGTCGGGGTGCTGGCGGGCGAAGTGGTTGAGGACCGGTGCGACCTGCGACAGATGGCCGAAGCCGTGGCTGGAGACATCGACGAAGAGATGGCGGGGGCGGCGCAAGGCGGGCGGGCTTTCCGGTTCAGACGAAACGGGCGATGTAGGCGCCGCGGCAGTGTTCGGGCAGGTCGATCCAGACCCGGTGGCCGTTGCCGGGGGCCACGCTGAGCGGCTGGCCGTCGCGGCCGGTCATCCCGCTCAGCGCCCAGACGTGGTTGCCGGAGGGATGCACGCATTCCAGCCGGTCGCCGACGGCGAAGCGGTTCTTGACCTCGATTTCCATCTGGCCGCGGGCCGCGTCCCAGGCGACGGCGTCGCCGACGTAGAGGCTGCGCGCCGATTCGGAATGTCCCTGCAGGTAATTCTGATAGTCCGCGTCGTGGTGGCGCTGATAGAAGCCGTCGGTGTAGCCGCGGTTGGCCAGGCCTTCCAGCTCGGCCAGCAGTTTCGGGTCCAGCGCCCGGCCGGCCACCGCGTCGTCGATGGCCTGGCGGTAGCACTGGGCGGTGCGGGCGGCGTAATAGGGGCTCTTGGTGCGGCCTTCGATCTTCAGCGAATCGATGCCGATCTCCACCAGCCGCTGCACATGCTCGATGGCGCGCAGGTCGCGGGAATTCAGCAGGTAGGTGCCGTGCTCGTCCTCTTCAATCGGCATCAGCTCGCCGGGGCGCTGCCGCTCTTCCAGCAGCCAGACGTCGCCATCCGGCTGGCTGTCGCCGGGATGGACCTTGTAATCCCAGCGGCAGGAGTTGGTGCAGGTGCCCTGGTTGGGGTCGCGGTGGTTGAAATAGCCGGAAAGCAGGCAACGGCCGGAATAGGCAATGCACAGGGCGCCGTGGATGAAGACTTCCAGCTCCATGTCCGGACACTGCTGGCGAATCTCCGCCACTTCGTCGAGGGACAGCTCGCGGGACAGGATGATCCGGCGGATGCCCAGCTTCTGCCAGAAGCGCACCGCCGCCCAATTGACGGTGTTGGACTGGACCGAAAGATGGATCGGCACCTCCGGCCAGCGCTCCCGGATCAGGTCGATCAGGCCGGGGTCGGCCATGATCAGCGCGTCCGGTTTCAGCGCGATGACCGGCGCCATATCGTCCAGGTAGGTGCGGACCTTGGCGTTGTGCGGGTAGATGTTGCTGACCACGTAAAAGGCGTTGCCGGCGGCGTGGGCGGCGGCGATGCCCTCGCCCAGACGCTCCAGCTGGCCGAATTCATTGTTGCGGACCCGCAGCGAGTAACGCGGCTGGCCGGCATAGACCGCGTTGGCGCCAAAGGCGAAGGCGGTGCGCATCATCGCCAGCGAGCCGGCGGGGGCAAGAAGTTCCGGTGTTTTCATAAGGTAAAATGCGAGTAATCCAAAATTATACGGGTCCGGGCCTGGCAGGCCCCGTTCCGCTGGCCACCGGCCAGGAAGACCCCGACTGAGACCCGCCCATGTCCGAAGAAATCCTCATTAATTTCACCCCCCAGGAAACCCGCGTCGCCGTCATGCTGCAAGGCGTCGTTCAGGAACTGCATATCGAGCGCAACGGCAGCCGCGGCATCGTCGGCAACATCTACATCGGCCGCATCGTCCGCATCCTGCCGGGCATGCAGTCCGCCTTTGTCGATATCGGCCTGGAGCGCACTGCCTTCCTCCACGTTGCCGACATCTGGCAGCCGCGGGAAGAAGGCCGCAACGGCGACAGCAAGCCGATCGAGAAAATCCTCAACGAAGGCCAGAGCCTGATGGTCCAGGTCATCAAGGACCCCATCGGCACCAAGGGCGCCCGGCTGTCCACGCAGATGTCCATCGCCGGGCGGATGCTGGTCTATCTGCCGCAGGAGAAACATATCGGCATCTCCCAGCGGATCGAGGACGAAGCCGGCCGCGACGCGCTGCGCACCCGGCTGACCGCGCTGGTCCCCGCCGACGAAAACGGCGGCTTCATCGTCCGCACCATGGCGGAAAACGCCAGCGATGCCGAACTGGCCGGCGACATCGCCTACCTGCAGAAACTCTGGCGCGGCATCCGCGACAAGGCCCGGGTTTCCGGCCCGCGCACCCTGCTCTACCAGGAGCTGTCGGTGGCGCAACGGGTGCTGCGCGACTTCGTCAATCCCGACACCACGGCCATCGTCATCGACTCCAGGGAAAACTTCCAGAAGCTGACCGGTTTCGCCGCCGACTACACCCCGGCGGTGAAGGATCTGCTGGTGCATTACACCGGCGAGCGGCCGCTGTTCGACCTGCACGGCGTCGAGGAAGAAATCCAGAAAGCCCTGGCGCGGCGGGTGGATCTCAAGTCCGGCGGCTACCTGATCATCGACCAGACCGAGGCGATGACCACCATCGACGTCAATACCGGCGGCTTCGTCGGCATCCGCAATTTCGACGACACCATCTTCAAGACCAACCTCGAAGCGGCGGTCACCATCGCCCGCCAGCTGCGGCTGCGCAACCTGGGCGGCATCATCATCGTGGACTTCATCGACATGGAAAACCCGGAACACCGGGTCGCCGTGCTCGACGAGTTCAAGAAAGCCCTGTCCCGCGACCACACCCGGCTGACGCTGAACGGCTTCACCGCGCTGGGCCTGGTCGAAATGACCCGCAAGCGCACCCGGGAATCCCTGGCCCATGTGCTGTGCGAACCCTGCCCCACCTGCGGCGGCCGCGGCGAGGTCAAGACCGCCCGCACCGTCGCCTACGAAATCCTGCGCGAACTGCTGCGCGAAGCCCGCCAGTTCAACGCCCGCGAATACCGGGTCCTCGCCAGCCCGCAGGTCATCGACCTCTTCCTCGACGAAGAATCCCAGTCGCTGGCCATGCTCTCCGACTTCATCGGCAAGGCAGTCTCCCTGCACCCGGAAGCCAGCTACACCCAGGAACAGTACGACATCGTTTTGATGTAAAACGGCGGGCCACCCCGGCCCGCCCGCGCCAACCCCGCACGTTGCGGGGTGGCGGGTGCGAAGGAAGGAGATGGGGCGCGAGCCGTAGCGCCGCTGGCGTTTGCGTGGTCATCGTCGCCTTCCCAGTCGTGGGTCTGTGGCATAGTATGCCAATACTGAACCTGGCTTAGGAGACTTCCATGCCGACACGTAATGTTGTCCTTACTGACCACCAAGCCCACTTTGTGGAACAGCTTGTCACCTCCGGTCGTTACCAGAACGCCAGCGAGGTGCTGCGCGAAGGTTTGCGTCTGGTTGAGCGTCGGGAATTGGAAGACGAACTGCGCCTTGCCGCTTTGCGTGATGCGGCTAAGATGGGCATTGCTGACATCGAGGCCGGCAACTTCCGCAGTTTTAGCTCGGCAGACCTGCTTGGTCCGCATCTGGCCGCACTGACTTCCGAAGTGATTGGCAGGTAGTGGCTGAAAACACTGGGACAGTTCGCCTATCCGCTACTGCGGAGGCCGATTTCCGTCAGATTCTGCGCTGGACGGTAGATCACTTTGGTTCTGCGCAGGCGCGGGTTTATGCCGATACCCTGTCATCGGCGTTGCAGGCCTTAAATGCCGGCACTTCAGTCCTTGGCGTCAAGGAGCGCCCCGAAATAGGTAGCAACATCTGGACGCTTCATGTCGCGCGGAACGGTCGCAAGGGACGACATTTCATCATGTTCCGAGTCGCCGGCGCTCAAGATGGCAAGGTGATTGACGTTCTCCGGCTCCTGCATGACAGCATGGACTTGGAGCGGCATTTGCAGCCGTAAGACTGAGCCCTATGTCATTCTTCAAGTTTCCTGAACGGGCGCGATGAAACGAGATGGGGCGCGAGCCGCAGCGCCGCTGGCGTTTGCGCTATGGCAAAAACCCGGCCGGCAAAATCATTAAACTCGCCCGATGCCACCCGTGTTGAACTGACCATGGACCCTTCCCCCAGCCCCGCCGCGATGTCCTCCGCCCCAGTCGGGCCGGCGCCGGCTTTGTGGCGGACCACCTTGCTGGTCTGGCTGCTGCTCAGCCTGATCGGCGGCTTGATGGTGCAGGCGCTGCATGGTTATCAGCAGGACGAAGAGCGGCACGAGGCGCAGCTGGAGGCCAATCGCTACGCCCACCGGCTGCAGGAGCGGCTCAACGAAGCCTTCTCCGCGACCTTTGCGCTGGCGGCCGTGGTGCGGGAAGGCCGCGGCAAGGTGGGGAATTTCGAAGGGCTGGCGGCGGAAATGCTGCCGCTCTACCCCGGCGTTTCCGCGCTGCAATTGCTGCCCGACGGGATCATCCGCCACATCTACCCGCTGAAGGGCCACGAAGCGGCGCTGGGTCACAACGTGCTGCAGGACGACAAGCGCAACCGGGAGGCGCTGGAGGCGATGCACACCCGGCAGCTGGTGATGGCCGGGCCGTTCAGTCTGGTGCAGGGCGGCAGCGCGGTGATCGGCCGCTTCCCGGTGTTCCTGCCGCGGGACAAGCCCGGTCCCGCGGGCGAGGCAGATCGCTTCTGGGGCTTCACCAACGCGCTGATCGCCATCCCCGACCTGCTCAACGCGGCGCAATTGCAGACGCTGCCCGGCGAGGGTTACCACTACCAGCTGTGGCGGGAGCTGCCCGATGGCCAGCGTCAGGTCTTCGCCTCTTCCGGCCAGCCGGTGCTGCCGGAGCCGGTGAATTTCGCCTTCAGCGTCCCCAATGGCCGTTGGGTGCTGGCGCTGGCGCCGCTGCAAGGCTGGCGGGGTGCCGAAATGCTGCTGTGGCAGGAACTCGCGGTGCTGCTGATCACGCTGCTGATCGCCGCCGCCTATTACTACAGCGCCCGCTATACCCACCGGCTGCGGCAGGCCGCCGAAGAAAGGGCGCGGGAGCTGGCCCAGGCCAATGTCCGGCTGCAGCAGGAAATCGTCGCCAAGCAGCAGGCCAAGGCCGCCGCCGACATCGCCCGCGACCTGATCGAGCGGGCGCATCGGGAATGGGTCGAAGCCTTCGACGCGGTCCAGGTGCTGATCTTCCTGCACGACAACGACTTCCGGATCATGCGCGCCAACCGGGCCTACCTCGACAAGGCTGGCATCAGCCTGGCCGACGCCCAGGGCAAGCATTACTGGGAAGTCTTCCCGCGGATCGGCCGGCCGCTGCCGGGCTGCCGCGAAGGCGAGGAAATGGAAGCCGAGGGCGCCATCCGCCAGGATGTCGTGCTGCCCAACGGGGAGGTTTACGTCTCCCACGCCTACCGGGTCCGCGACGGCGCCCGCCCCTACGCGATCCATATCCTGGAAAACGTCACCGAATACCGGGCGATGGTCGAGGAAATCCGGCGGATGGCCCATCACGACATGCTGACCGGCCTGCCCAACCGCATCCTGTTCGACGACCGCTGCGCCCAGGCCATCCACTTCGCCCAGCGCCACGAAAAACAGGTCGCGCTGCTGCTGCTCGACCTGGACCGCTTCAAGCCGGTCAATGACACCTACGGCCACGAAGTCGGCGACCACCTGCTGCAGGAGGTCGCCCGCCGCCTGCAAGCCACGCTGCGCCGCCGTACCGACACCATCGCCCGGCTGGGTGGCGACGAATTCGTTGCGCTGCTGCCCAATGTCCGCGACGACCAGGAAGCGGAAAAGGTCGCCACCAACATGATCGCCAGCCTCGACCAGCCCTTCGTCATCGACGGCCACCCGCTGCACATCGGCGTCAGCATCGGCATCGCCCTCTATCCCCGCCACGGCGAAACCATCACCGACCTCGAACGCGCCGCCGACCAGGCGATGTACCGGGTCAAGTCCCACGGCCGCTGCGGTTACCAGCTGGCCTGAAGCGCCGGCCCCAGCACGGAACCGACGGGCTTCCGCGCTGCCTGAGGGCTAGCCTTTCCACCCACGATTTCAACAATGAGGAGACCCACAATGGAACAACAGGACGCGGTGACGGCGGAATTTGACAGTCTGGTGCCGCCGCAGGGGCTGACCCGGAGGGGGTTTGTCGTCAGCGGGCTGGGGGCGGGGTTTGCGCTGGCGGTGCGGCCGAGTCTGGCGCAGACGGCGATCAGCACCGACAGCCAGGGGCTGCTGGCCGGCGAGGTCAAGGTGGCGGTGGCCGACGGGGAGCTGGCGGTGTATCGCGCCCAGCCGGCCGGTGGCCAGAGTCTGCCGACGGTGCTGGTGGTGTCGGAAATCTTCGGCGTCCATGAGTACATCCGCGATGTCTGCCGGCGTCTGGCCAAACAGGGCTATCTGGCGCTGGCGCCGGACCTGTTCACCCGCCAGGGCGACCCGCGGCAGCTGGCGAGCGTCGCCGAGATTCTCGAAAAAGTGACCAGCCGCACCCCGGATGCCCAGGTGCTGGCCGATCTGGACGCGACCGCGGCCTGGGCGGCGAAGAACGGGGGCGATGCCCGCCGGCTGGGCATCACCGGTTTCTGCTGGGGCGGGCGCATCACCTGGCTGTACGCCGCGCATAACCCGGCGCTGAAGGCCGGGGTGGCCTGGTACGGCAAGCTGGTGGGGCCGGCCAATCCGGTGACGCCGCGGCATCCGCTGGAGCTGGTCGATGGCCTGAAGGCACCGGTGCTGGGCCTCTACGGCGGGCTGGATAGCGGGATCCCGCTGGAGAGCGTCGAAAAGATGCAGGCGCAGCTGGCGGCCAGCGGCAACCCGGCGGCGAAGGCGGCGCACATCGAGGTTTATGACAACGCCCCGCACGCCTTCCACGCCGATTACCGGCCGAGCTACCGCAAGGACGAGGCGGCGGACGGCTGGACCAGACTGCTGGCCTGGTTCAAGGCGCGGCTGTAATCCGCCCGGCGCGGCGCCGCCGCCCAAACGACAACGCCGTCGGGAGCGATCCGGACGGCGTTGTGTTTTCGGGGGGTGATCGGCTTAGCGGAAGACGATGGTCTTGTTGCCGTGGATCAGCACCCGGTCTTCCAGGTGGTAACGCAGGCCGCGGGCCAGCACGGTTTTCTCGATGTCCTTGCCGTAGCGGACCATGTCCTCCGGCGAATCGGAGTGGTCGATCCGGATCACGTCCTGCTCGATGATCGGCCCCTGGTCCAGCTCGGAAGTGACGAAGTGGCAGGTGGCGCCGATCAGCTTGACGCCCCGCTCGTAGGCCTGGTGGTAGGGCTTGGCGCCGACGAAGGACGGCAGGAAGGAGTGGTGGATGTTGATGATCTGGCCGGGGTAATGGGCGCAGAGTTCCGGCGCCAGGATCTGCATGTAGCGGGCCAGCACCATGCAGTCGCCGCGGACATCGTCGAAGATGCGCCCGACTTCGGCGAAGGCGGCGGCCTTGTTGTCCGGGGTCACCGGCACATGGTGGAAGGGAATCCCGTGCCATTCGACAAAGCCGCGGAAGGTGTCGTGATTGGAAATCACGCAGGGAATCTCGATGTCGAGTTCCTTGGCCTGCCAGCGGGCCAGCAGGTCATAAAGGCAATGTTCCTGCTTGGAAACCAGCACCACGACCCGTTTCTTGACCGCGCTGTCGGTGATCCGCCAGGTCATCTCCAGCGGCTCGGCGACGGCCTGGCGGAAACGCTCGCGGAATTCGGCGAGCAGGAAGGGCAGGGAGTCGGCCTTGATCTCCAGGCGCATGAAGTAGCGGCCGGAGAGGGCGTCGGCGTGGTAGCTGGATTCGAGGATCCAGCCACCGTGCTCGGCGATGAAGCCCGCCACCCTGGCGATGATCCCGACCTGGTCCGGGCAGGAGGCGCTCAGGGTGTAGAAACGTTTCTGATGCATGACGACTCGGGAATCAGGCGGTCCGGGCGAAGGCGGCGTCGATTTGCTGGCGCAGCTCGGCGTAGTTGCGGGTCACCGGGAATTGCGGGAATTCGCGGATGACGTTCTCCGGCGGGTGGAACAGGATGCCGCCGTGGGCTTCGCCCAGCATCGCGGTGTCGTTGTAGGAATCGCCGGCGGCGACCACCTTGAAGTTCAGTTCCTTGAAGCGCTTGACCGCTTCCTGCTTCTGGTTCGGCATCCGCAGGTGGTAGGCGACCAGCATGCCTTCGCTGTCGGCTTCCAGGCTGTGGCAGAACAGCGTCGGCAGGCCCAGCTGCTGCATCAGCGGCTTGGCGAATTCGTAGAAGGTGTCGGACAGGATGATCACCTGGTAGGTGTCGCGCAGGCTGTCGAGGAAATCCTTGGCGCCGGCCATCGGGCCCATTTCGGCGATGACCTTCTGGATGTCCGGCAGGCCCAGCTTGTGCTGGCGCAGGATGTCCAGACGGTAGGTCATCAGCTTGTCGTAGTCCGGCTCGTCGCGGGTGGTACGGCGCAACTCGGCGATCCCGGTACGTTCAGCGAATTCGATCCAGATTTCGGGAACCAGCACCCCTTCGAGGTCAAGACAGACGATTTGCACGACACACTCCCAGCGCGGAAAACGAAAGCGCGGGATTTTACCCGATGCCGCCGGGACGCACCGGGCTTTTGCCGGAGCGAAAGACGCGGGAAAAACCGGGGAAGGGCGGCAAGCCGGGCGTGGAAAGGGTCGCGGCCTACAGCTTTCGCCGCCACAGCGGCGTCAAGGCCAGCAAACCCAGCAGCGGGCCGGGCAGCAACAGCCAGGCAATCGTCAGCTCCCAGCTCGCGACCAGACGGGTGCCGAGCTGGATCGACAGCATCGTCACCGCAAAGCCCAGGGCATTCTGGAAAGCCAGCGCGCTACCCACCAGCTCCGGCGGGCAGGCCCGCGCCGACAACGCGGAAAAATGCGGCGAATCGGCGATCACCGCGGTGCCCCACAGCAACAACAGGCCGAGGCGCGCCGCCTCCGGCCAGCCAGCGGACCAGGGAAACAGCGCGCAGCAGCCGGCGGACAGGGCCAGCGCCGTCGCCGCCACCCGGGCGCTGCCCCAGCGCCGGCTCAGGCTGCCGCCGAGGATGCAGCCGGCCGCGCCGATGCCCACCACCGCGAAGCTGAAACCGGATTGGGCCGGCGTCCCCGCCGCCGCCAGCCCGGCGCCGACCACCAGCGTCGGCACCAGAGTCCAGAAGGCGTACAACTCCCATTGGTGGCCGAAATAGGCCAAGGCCGAAGCGCGGAAATCCGGGTTGGCCAGGCTGTACAGCACCCGCCCCAAGCGCAGCCGCGGTGCGCCCTGGGCGCGGCGCAGGTGCGGGCCGTCGCCCAGCCGGAAAATCAGCACCGCCGCCAGGCCGGCGAGCAGGGAAGCCAGCAACAGCGTCGCCTGCCAGGGCAGCGCGCCGCCGGCCAGCCGGATGCCGTGGGGCAGGGCGGTGCCCAGCGTCAGCATCCCGACCAGCCAGGACAGGGCCTGCCCCGCCCGCTCCGGCACCCAGGTCACCACCAGTTTCATCCCCAGCGGGTAGACCCCGGCCAGACAGAGCCCGACGGCAAAGCGCCAGGGCACGCCGCTGTCCAGGTCGTGCGCCAGCAGGGTGAAGGCGGCGTTGGCCAGGGCGCCCAGCACGGCGCAGACTGCAAAGATGCGGCTGGCGGGGAAACGATCCGCCAGCCCGCTCAGCGCAAAACCCAGCGTGCCGCAGATGAAGCCCAGTTGCACCGCGTTGGTCAGCGTGCCGATGTCCGCCGGCTGCAGCCCCCATTGCCGGATCAGGTCGTCGGCGGCGCTGTTGGCGGAAAACCAGAGCGAGGTGCCCAGCAACTGGGCGAAAACGATCAGGGCGACAGGGCGCATGGGCGGCTCCTCGACGGCGAAGCGGGATGATCGCCAGCAGCCCGGCGTCGGCTAAGCCGTTGCCGGGCCGGGCAGGAAAAATCCGGGGCGGGCGGCTTCAGTCCGCCGCCGGCAGGGCGTCCAGCGCCTCGTGCAGCTCCAGCCAGCCCAGCTCGATGCCGTCGATGGCTTCGGCCAGCTGCGCCGCCTGCTTGTGCAGGGCTTCGCTCTCCAGCCGATCCACCCGGTTGTAGAACTCCGGGTCGGCGAAGCGGGCGTCGAGCCCGGCCTTTTCCGCATGCAGTTTCGCCAGCTGCTTGTCCAGCTTGTCGATTTCCTTGCTCAGCCGGCGACGTTCGGCCTGGAGCGCCTGCCGGCTGGCCTTGGCTTCCGCCCGCTGTTGCAGGCGTTCGCTCTTTTCCGCCACCGCGTCGGCGCTGGGCGCCTTGGCGGTGATGCGCTGCTGCGCCAGCCAGGCGGCGTAATCGTCGAGGTCGCCGTCGAAGGGCGTCACCTGGCCGTCGGCGACCAGGAAGAGTTCGTCGGCGGTGGTGCGCAGCAGGTGGCGGTCGTGGGAAACCAGCACCACGCCGCCGTCGTAATCCTGCAGCGCGAAGCTCAGCGCCTCGCGCATTTCCAGGTCGAGGTGGTTGGTCGGTTCGTCGAGCAGCAGCAGGTTGGGGCGTTGCCGGATCAGCAGCGCCAGGCAGAGCCGGGACTTTTCGCCGCCGGAAAACGGCCCGACGGCGCGGGTGGCCATGTCGCCGTGGAAGTCGAAGCCGCCGAGGTAATCCCGCAGCTCCTGCTCCGGCGTCAGCGGTTCCTGGCGCTGGATGTGCTGCAGCGGCGATTCGTCCGGGCGCAGTTGCTCCAGCTGGTGCTGGGCGAAATAGCCGATCTTCAACGCACGGGCTTCTTCCCGCTCCCCGGCCAGCAGCGGCAGCTGCCCGATCAGCAGCTTGATCAGCGTCGATTTGCCGGCGCCGTTGCGGCCGAGCAGGCCGACGCGGGCGCCGGGGCGCAGCGTCAGGCCGATGCCGCTCAGCGTCGGCGTGCCCTGGTAGCCGGTGGCCGCCCGGTGCAGCACCAGCAGCGGGTCGGGCAGGGCTTCCGGCGCCCGCAGGCTGAAGGTGAAGGGCGTATCCACATGCGCGGCGGCGACGACGTCCATCCGCGCCAGCGCCTTGATCCGGCTCTGCGCCTGGCGGGCCTTGGTCGCCTGGGCCTTGAAGCGGTCGATGAAGCGTTGCAGGTGGGCAATCTGCCGCTGCTGCGCTTCAAAGGTCGCCTGCTGCACCGCCAGCTGCGCGGCGCGGGTCTGTTCAAAGGTGGAATAGCCGCCGCCGTAGAGCGTCAGCTTCTGCTGCTCGATGGCCAGGATCTGGCCGACGACGGCATCGAGGAAATCCCGGTCGTGGGAAATCAGCAAGAGCGTGCCGCGATAGGCCTGCAGCCAGGTTTCCAGCCACAGCACCGCGTCGAGGTCGAGGTGATTGGTCGGTTCGTCGAGCAGCATCAGGTCGGCGCGGCAGGTCAGCGCCCGCGCCAGATTCAGCCGCACCCGCCAGCCGCCGGAGAATTCCGCGACCGGCCGCTGGAAATCCGCATCGGAAAAGCCGAGGCCGTGCAGGATCTCCGCGGCGCGGGCCGGGGCGGCGTAGCCCTCGATCTCGCCGTAGCGGGCGTGCAGGTGGCCGATGGCCTCGCCGTCGCCGCGGCTTTCCGCCGCAGCCAGCTCCCGCTCGATCCGCCGCAGTTCTGTATCGCCGTCGAGGACGAATTCCAGCGCCGGCGTCGGCAAGGCCGGGGTTTCCTGGGCGACCCGGGCCAGGGTCCAGTTCGGGGGGAGTTCCAGGTCGCCCTGTTCGGCGTGGAGTTCGCCGGCCAGCAGGGCGAACAGACTGGATTTGCCGCAGCCGTTGGCGCCGACCAGACCCACTCGCCAGCCGGCGTGCAGCGCCAGCGTGGCATCGATGATCAGCGGCCGCCCGGCTCGGGCGAGGGTGAGTTGGCGCAGGGAAATCATGGGGCCGGGATTATAGCCGCCGCGGCTTCCTGGTCCGCAGTATTTGAGTTGACAACGTATTCATCAGCTTCAAGTAAAGGACATTAAAACCAATTACTTGCGTTGCATCAGGTGACAAAGTCAGATGATTGAAATCGTTTGAGCTGCTCAGCGACCAGGTGCTGTCTTGTTCAATTACTGTGCAAAACGGCCTGGATTCGCCGTGAAAAAGCCCTTGCACCAGTCGCAGTTGAAGTAATACGTCTTGCCCTTGTAATCGAACCTGGGCGAAGTCGAGCGAGGCACGGCCACCTCACATACCGGGTCGATTGCCTCCTCATCCGAGGTGGCGAGGGAGGGCTGTAGGTAATCCGCGTTGCTATCCGGATACATCCAGCCCGTGCCCTGGTATTCGAGTCGGCGAGCGGTCTCCCTGGCAAGCTCTCGACCGAAGTAGCGCTCCACCACGCGCAGCGCCAGGTCGATGCCCGAAGTCAGCCCGCCGGATGTGGCAATCTTGCCGTCCTCGACATAGCGCGCGCCGCGCACGACCGTGACCGTGTCTGCCATGGCGCGCAGCAGGCCGTAGCCGCCGTGGTGACTGGTCGCCCGCCGGCCTTCAAGCAGCCCGGCCTTGCCCAGAACGAAAGAACCATTGCATACCGACATCGTGACGGCGCTGCTGCGATGCGCGGACTTGAGCCAATTGAGCGCGGCGGGTGCAAGGCGGTCGAGATCCAGCGCCGGCACCACAATCAGGTCGGGCGGTGGTGCATTCTTGAAGCTGTAGTTGGGCACGATGCTCATGCCGCCGGAGATCATTACCGGCTTTCGGCTGGCGGCCACGGTGTAGAGCTTGAAGGGATTGCGCATTTCGCCGCCGACTTTGACATACGCGTACTCGAACACGCCCCAGGGGCCGCCGAAGTCGACAATCTCGGCGCCGGGCGAAATCAGGAAAGCCACCTTGATTTCGCCCGAGGCCGGCACCGTCAACGGCGCGCTGAGCCGCGCATCGGGTACCGGCTCGCCTGTTGCCGTTTCGTCGGCAGCTGCCGGGATTGCCATCAGCGCGCAGAGCAACAAGCCCACAAGCCGAGTTGCCGTGCCCCGGCTGCGTTGGCTCATCAGAACGCCACGCGCAGGTTCATGCGGATCTGGCGGGGGGTTCCCCAGCTTCCGGCCAGCGTGTTTCCCCCGACTGAAACGTCATCGCTCTGGTAGAGCAGGTATTTCTTGTCAAAGAGGTTATTGACGTTCAATTGCAGCGTGGCCATTTTTCCGAGCAGCCGGGTTTCGTAGGAAGCAAAGGCGGAGGCCACGGTATAGGACTTGGGTTTAATCGTGGCGCCATCCACCGGATTGGGGGCGGATGCCCAGTTTGCCCCACCGCCTATCGTCCACCCCGCCAGCGCTTCGCCGGGCAGTCGATAGCTCGTCCACAGGGCAAAGGTGTCGTTGGAGACAAAAGGCAGATTCTGTCCGGCAACGATGGTTTGCGGCTGTAGCGCCGCCGCGCCGCTGGCGCCGGTGATGACATGCGGGCGGGCATGGCTGTAGTTGGCCAGGATATTCCAGGCCGAAGTCAGCGCGCCCTGAATATTCAGCTCATAGCCGGTGCTGCGTACTTCCCCCACGCCGATATTGAAACCAGGATTGGCCAGATCGGCGGAGGCGACATTGAACTTGGTCAGGTTGAACACGGCGAAATTGGCGAGCAAACGGCGGTTCAGCCATTCGCTCTTGACGCCGACCTCATGCTGTTTGGACCACTCCGGCTTGATCGGCGCGCCGGAGGCTTCCAGGCCGTTGCTCGACCCCATGTTTTCCGCATAGCTGTAGTAGGTGCTCAGCGAGGGGATGGGTTGCCAGAGCAGCCCGAAACGCGGCAGGAATACCGTTTTCTTGTAGGTGACGTCCTGTGGCGCCGAGAACATCGAAGGCATGTCGGAAACATTGCGCTCGTGGATGCTTTGCTGGCGGCCGCCGAGCAGCAGGTGCCAGTTACCCGGCAAGGCCATCTGATCCTGAACGTACCAGGAGTATTCGCGGTTACGCAGGCTCCAGGTGTCCGTCTGTGCCACCGGGGCCGGCAGGTCGGGATTCAGGTAGTCGGTCGCCTGAGAAAAATCCGCGCCGCTCAGCTGCGTAAACCGTTTGTTGTAGTAGTCCGCACCCAGCAAAAGCGTGTGCTTGACGCCAGGCGTCGTGAAATGCCCGGTGACGTCGAGCATCGTCGCATCGGTTTTTTGACGGTTCTGTCCTTCAAAGACGTAGAGGAAGGTTTGTCCGGGCCCCAGCGGGAAAGTTGAGCCGCCGGCAGCAAGGTTGTTGCGGTAATACGGGTTATCGGCGTCGTTGTGCATGATCTTCCATGACAGCGACCAATCCGCGTTGAATTGGTGGTCAAGGGCAACATAGGTCCGGTTCTGCCTGAACTCGGAAATATTCCCGGGCAACAGGGTGTCTTTCCGGTTCACCGGGATCGCCTGGTTGGTTGCCGGATCAATCGGTATGTACTGTTGCGCGTTGGCGCCGCCCTCGAAGCGACGATATTGCCCCTCGAAGGAC
>JBEBBF010000172.1:0-2512 GCA_041158545.1 Pseudomonadota bacterium
GTTGCCAGAAGGCCTGGGTGTCCTTTTCGGAGGCGGCGCTGGCGGCGGGTGACCAGCGCGTAGTAATCCGCCCACATCACCTCGAAGGCGGAAAGCCGCCCGGCCAGCGCCCGCTGGGCGTGGCGCAACAACGCCACCACGTCGTTGTAGCTGGCCACGGCGCACAGGGCGGTCTGGACGCAGCTGGGCAGCGGCTCCAGCCGGAACACCACCTGGGTGATCACCCCCAGCGTGCCTTCGCTGCCGATGAAGAGGTGCTTCAGATCGTAGCCGGCGTTGTTCTTCAGCATCTTGTTCAGCGAGCGGATCACCGTGCCATCGGCCAGCACGGCCTCCAGCCCCAGCACCTGCTGCCGCGCCATGCCGTAACGGATCACTCGGTTGCCGCCGGCGTTGGTCGCGACATTTCCCGCCACCTGGCAGGAGCCGCGGGCGCCCAGGTCCAGCGCCAGCAGGAAGCCGGCTGCCGCCGCCGCTTCCTGCGCCTCCTGCAAGGGCGTGCCGGCCAGCACCGTCAGTGTGCCGGCGGCGCTGTCGATCTCCTCGATGCCGCGCAGGCGTTCCAGCGACAGGATCACTTCCCCGTCCGCCGGCAGGGCGCCTCCGGAAAGCCCGGTCATCCCGCCCTGGACCACCACCGGCTGCCCCCGTTCGTGACAAAGGCGGAGCACGGCGGCGACCTGCTCGGTGCTGCGCGGCAGCGCCACCAGCAACGGCCGGGCGAGGCGCTTGCCATGGGCGAAATATTCCTGACAGAAGCGCGGGCCGATGTCCGCATCAAGCAGGACGGCATCTATCCCCAGCAGGGCGCGGAGGGCGGTGGCAAGCGGGGCGACGGGGGACATGGCGGCTCCAGAGGGACGCCCGGCTCACGCCGCGGCGCGTTGTTCCAGTAATTTGACCAGGGTGCGCAGCAGCGCATTGGCCGGCGTGGGAATGCCCAGGGCGAGGCCGCGGCGCAGCACATGGCCATTGAGATGCTCGATTTCGCTGGGCTTGCCGCGGATCAGATCCTGCGCGGTCGAGGACAACTGCGCCGACATGGTCCGGGCGATCCGCTCTACCGCTTCCCAGGACGGCGCCGGCAGCCGGACGCCATCGGCGGCGGCGACCTGCTCGCATTCGGCGACGACGGTCCGCATCACATCCTGCACGCCGTCCGCCTGCCACAGCTCGCCATAAGGGCAGCGGGCAATCGCCGACAGGGCGTTGTAGGCGCAATTGAGGATCAGCTTGGCCCACAGCGCCCCCAGCACATTGTCGGAAAACTGCAGCGGAATGCCGGCGGCGACGAAGGCGGCGGCCTGCTCCGGCGTCAGCGCCTCCGGGCCGACCACCAGTTCGCCGCGGCCATGGTGGCGGACATGGCCGGGGCCGGCCATTTCGGTGGCGACATACACCACCGCGGCGGCAACCGGCTGCGTCAGCCGGGATTGCAGTTGCTCGGCGTTGTCCACGCCGTTCTGCAGGCTGAGCACCCGGCAATCCGGGCGCAGGTGCGGCGCCATGGCCGCGGCGGCCGCCGGCGTATCGCCGGACTTCACGCAGCACAGCAGC
Source organism: Pseudomonadota bacterium (assembly GCA_041158545.1). Lineage (GTDB taxonomy): Bacteria > Pseudomonadota > Gammaproteobacteria > Burkholderiales > Rhodocyclaceae > JBEBBF01. The sequence continues at coordinate 1,558 of JBEBBF010000172.1, forward strand.
ACTTCGGCCTCGGCCAGCGCTGCCGGATCGCTGCTGGCGCTCAAGGCCACCTGCTCGTCGAAGGCCTGCGTCTGCAGGCGCAAACCGGCGGCGTGGATCGCCGCAACATGCTGCGGCCGGGCAATCAGCGTCACCCCATGGCCGGCGCGGGCCAGCATCCCGCCGTAGTAGCAGCCCACGGCGCCCGCGCCAAAAACGGCAATCTTCATCAGTCCTGTCCTGTCTGTGCGGCCAGCCACGCGGCGTAGCTGAGCCGGGGTTCGTCAAAACGGTCGTGGGTCCGGCAATACACCGAGGGCGAGCCCAGCCGCCCCAGCGGGGCGAAATCCTGAATATGCAGCCGCTCGCCCACCAGCGCGTCGGCCACATGAAACAGCAGCACCTCGCCGATGAACAGCGTGTTGTGGCCCAGCTCCAGGCTGGTGTGCAGCCGGCACTCCATGCTCACCGGCGACGCCGTGACCCGCGGCACCTGCACCTTCACCCCCGGCGCCGTCTCCAGCCCGGCCGCGAGCACCTCGCTCTCCTCCGGCGGGAACTCGGCGGCGCTCAGGTTCATCGCTGCAAACAGCGGCTCGGTCACCATGCTGACGACGAACTCGCCGCTCCGGCGCAAGTTGCGCGCCGTGTCCTTGTCCCGCCCATCGGGGTGCCGCCCGGCGCTGAACGCCAGGTACAAGGGCTGCGAGGCCACCGCATTGAAAAAGCTGAACGGCGCCAGATTGACGCTGCCGTCCGCATTCAGCGTGCTGATCCAGGCAATCGGCCGCGGCACGATCAGGTTGGTCAGCAGCTTGTAATTGTCAGCCGGGCGCTGAAGCGCGGGATCAATCTGCATGGCAAGAGCCCAGGGGAAAGGGCGCCCATGCTAGCCGCAGTGGCCGCTCCGGGAAAGCGGCGCGCCGGGGGGCTGAGCCGGAAAGGCGGCTCGGCCGGTTCGGCGGCAGCGGGCGGG
>JBEBBF010000173.1:0-5902 GCA_041158545.1 Pseudomonadota bacterium
AGATCAAGCGCGAGGACTACGAAGTGGCCGAATACCTGAAGGCCACCGATCCCGAGCTGTTCAAGACCCTGAAGAAGGCCGCCCGCGCCAAGGTCAAGAAGGCCGCCTGATTGCCGTCCGCGGCATCAGGGGCTGGTACGGACCTCGATGCCGAGTTGTGATGCGATCCTTCCTCCCCAGCCGGTGAGCGCCTCTGCCGTCAGTGACGACAGGGATTCCGCTCCCGGCTGCATCGGTTTACGGGCCAGCCCGTACAGATGCACCCCGGCCAGACCCGCTCCGGCCGCCCGCAGGATTTCCAGATAAGCCTGCTCTTCCGCTGCGGAAGGCACCACGCCGTTTTCGGCGAACCAGCAGGTCTGCACCCAGGTCGGCGCCAGCGCCACAGCGCGCCGCAAATGCGCGACCACCCGGCTGTCCTCGCTGCGACTGCCATTGACCGCCAGCCGCCCGGCGGCGCTCCCCCGATCCAGCTTGAACCAGACTTCGCCTCCGGCTGCGCCCAGCCGCGCCACGCCGGCCTGCACCGCCGCCCGGTGCAGTTGGCTGCCATTGGTGATCAGACGCAGTTTGACCGTGTCCGCCAGACCATGCCGGTGCAACGCCGCCAGCGCCAGTTCGACCGTCTGCGGGAATTCCGCCGCCGTCGTCGGCTCACCATCGCCGGAAAAGGCCAGGTCCATCAGTCGCCGGGCGGATTCCGGCACCTGGGTCGCCATGAAATCCCCGTACAGCGCCGCCTGCAGGAAATGTTCCAGTTCGCTCTCCAGCAGCGGCAGGTCAATCGGCTCCGGCCCGCCCCGGCGCAGGCCTTCGACCTGGCAGTAACGACAGGCCCAGTTGCAGGCGCGATTCACATTGAGGTTGATCCCGATGGAGACGCCCCCGGCCCGACGGGACACCACGGGATAGACATAACGCAGGCCGGCAACATCACGGCGATGATCGGAAATGGTCAGCATGGTGAAGAAGGAAACAGTTAGAAACGGGGAAAAGGGGAAAACTGCGGGGGAAAACTGCGGGGGAAAACCGCGGATCGATGCCCGACCAGCACAACTGCAATTCCAGCGCCGTGGCGGCAAGGCCGTAGTGCCCGATTTCAACCGCCGGCACCCGCATTTACCGGAAAAAACCACGCCGGAACGCCATTCTGGCCTCACCGCGCACCCAATCCGCCAGCCTGCGCCGGTCCGGACCGGGAAGCCGGGAGGCGGATGGTACAATTCCCTTTTAGGACTGTTAAGCCCACACGATGTTCATCACCCGCCGCCTGGAATTCGATGCCGGGCACCGCATCCCCGATCACAAGAGCCAGTGCCGTCATCTGCACGGCCATCGCTACGCGCTGGAAGTCACCTTGTCCGGCGACATCATCCAGCAGCAGGGCGACGCCGCCAACGGCATGGTGATGGATTTCTCCGAGGTCAAGGCGCTGGCCAAAACCCATGTGGTCGATCAATGGGACCACGCCTTCCTGGTCTATGCCGAAGACCGGCCGGTCCGCGATTTCCTAGCAAGCATGCCGGGACACAAGACCGTGGTGCTGGACCGGGTGCCCACCGCGGAAAACCTCGCCAGCCTCGCCTTCAGCCTGCTCGATCAGGTTTATCGCGACACCTATGGCAACAACCTGCGGCTGGAGCAGGTCCGCCTGTACGAAACCCCGAACTGCTGGGCCGACTGCATCCGCCCGCGTTGATACCACCGCCCAAAACAAAAAAGCCGGACACCCTCGCGGGCTCCGGCTTTTTTGTCGCGATCACGCTCAGTCTTCGAGCAGGATGCGCAGCATGCGGCGCAGCGGCTCGGCGGCGCCCCACAGCAACTGGTCGCCACAGGTGAAGGCACCCAGATAGTCGTTGCCCATCGCCAGCTTGTGCAGGCGGCCGACCGGAACGGTCAGGGTGCCGGTGACGGCAGCCGGGGTCAGTTCCCGCTCGGAGATTTCCCGCTCGTTCGGCACGACCTTGGCCCATTGGTTGGCCTTGGCCAGCATGTCGGTGATCTCGTCCAGCGGCACATCCTGCTTCAGCTTGATGGTCAGGGCCTGGGAGTGGCAGCGCATGGCGCCGATGCGGACGCACAGGCCGTCGATGGGGATGCTGCCGGCAGACTTGAACGGCGGCAGGCCCAGGATCTTGTTGCATTCGGCGCCGCCCTTCCACTCTTCCTTGCTTTGCCCGCCATCCACCGGCACGTCGATCCAGGGGATCAGGCTGCCGGCCAGCGGGGTGTTGCGGAAGTTCTTCTTCGGGAAGGCATCGGAGCGGATGGTTTCGGCCACCTTGCGGTCGATGTCCAGGATGGCGGAAGCGGGGTCAGCCAGCAGGTCCGCCACGGAAGCGTGGATGGCCCCCATCTGGGCGATCAGCTCGCGCATGTTCTGGGCGCCGGCGCCGGAAGCGGCCTGGTAGGTCATGGAGGAAATCCATTCCACCAGGTTGTTCTGGAACAGACCGCCCAGACCCATCAGCATCAGGGAGACGGTGCAGTTGCCGCCGATCCAGTTCTTGCCGCCCTTGGACAGGGAGTCCTTGATGACGTGCATGTTCACCGGATCCAGAATGATCACGGCGTCGTCGGCCATCCGCAGCGCGGAGGCGGCGTCGATCCAGTGGCCATTCCAGCCGGTGGCGCGCAGCTTGCCGAAGACTTCCTTGGTGTAATCACCGCCCTGGCAGGTGACGATGATGTCCATGCCCTTCAGCGCATCGATATCGGTGGCGGACAGCAGCGGGGAAGCTGCTTCCTTGCCGCCAAAGGCCGGAGCCTTGCCACCGGCGGCGGAGGTGGAGAAATACACCGGCTCGAAGTGGGCGAAATCACCCTCTTCCACCATGCGCTGCATCAGCACGGAACCGACCATGCCGCGCCAACCGACCAGACCAACTCGCTTCATATTTTTCTCTCCGACAAATTACAGGGCGGCCAGAACGGCGTCGCCCATTTCCTTGGTGCCGACCTTGTTGGTGCCCGGCTCGTAGATGTCGCCCGTGCGATAGCCCTGGGCCAGCACCTTCTTCACTGCATTTTCGATCTTCTGCGCCCCGGCTTCCTCGTTGAAAGTGTAGCGGAGCAGCATGGCGGCCGACAGGATCGTCGCCAGCGGATTGGCCACGCCCTTGCCGGCGATGTCCGGTGCGGAACCGTGGCTGGGCTCGTAGAGCCCCTTGTTGTTCGCGTCCAGCGAGGCGGAGGGCAGCATGCCGATGGAGCCGGTCAGCATCGAGGCTTCGTCGGACAGGATGTCGCCGAACATGTTGCCGGTGACCATCACGTCGAACTGCTTCGGCGCCCGCACCAGTTGCATCGCGGCGTTATCGACCAGCATGTGGGTCAGTTCCACATCCGGGAATTCCGGTGCTACCTCGATGGCGATGTCGCGCCACAGCTGGGTGGTTTCCAGCACGTTCATCTTGTCCACCGAGCACAGCTTCTTGTTGCGCTTTTGCGCCGCGGAGAAGGCGACCCGCAGGATGCGGCGAATCTCGGTTTCGGTGTAATGCATGGTGTTGAAGCCGTAACGCTCGCCGTTGCGGACTTCAATGCCACGGGGCTGGCCGAAGTAGATGTCGCCGGTCAGCTCGCGGACGATCAGGATGTCCAGGCCCGCAACCAGCTCCGGCTTCAGCGACGAGGCATTGGCCAGTTCCGGGTAGAGGATGGCCGGGCGCAGGTTGGCGAACAGGCCCAGATCCTTGCGGATGCCGAGCAGGCCGCGCTCCGGGCGCTGTTCCCGCGGCAGGGTGTCCCACTTCGGGCCGCCGACGGCGCCGAGCAGGATCGCATCGGCGGCACGGGCCAGCTTCTGCGTCGCTTCCGGATAGGGGTTGCCGGTGGCGTCCACCGCGGCACCGCCCAGCAGGGCTTCTTCCAGTTCAAAACCCAGGTCGAGGGCGCGCAGCACCCGGACGGCCTGTTCGGTGATTTCCGGTCCGATCCCGTCGCCGGGCAACACCAGGATTTTCTTGCTCATGGGTTCTCCTTGTCACGCAAACAGCCAGGGCTGGCTGAGGCGGCGTTGTTCTTCGAATTCGTGAATCTTGTCGGCGTGGCGCAGCGTCAGGCCGATGTCGTCCCAGCCGTTCAGCAGGCATTCCTTGCGGAAGGCATCGACCTGGAAGGGGATGGCGTAGCCGTCAGGACGAATCACCGCCTGCGCCGGCAGATCGACCGTCAGCTTATAGCCGGGGAGGCCTTCCACCTGGGCGAACAGCGCGTTGATTTCCGCCGCCGGCAGCTGGATCGGCAGGATGCCGTTCTTGAAGCAGTTGTTGAAAAAGATGTCGGCAAAGCTCTCGGCGAGGATCGCCTTGAAGCCGTAGTCCAGCAGCGCCCAGGGGGCATGCTCGCGGGAGGAGCCGCAGCCGAAGTTCTGCCGGGTCAGCAGAATCTCCGCACCCTGGTAACGGGGCTGGTTCAGCACGAAGTTGGGATTCTTCGGCCGCTGGCTGCAATCCTGACCGGGCTCGCCCTGGTCCATGTAGCGCCACTCGTCAAAAGCATTGGGGCCGAAGCCGGAACGCTTGATCGACTTGAGGAATTGCTTGGGGATGATGGCGTCGGTGTCGACGTTGTTGCGGTCCAGCGGGGCCACCAGCCCGGAAAGACGGATGAACTTGTCCATTATTTTGTCGCTGCCTTTTCGATTGCCTCGCCGCCCTTCTTGATGTCCTTGCCCACACCCTGGATGGTGTTGCAGGCGGCGAAAGTGAACACGGCCAGAAGTGCGATCAGAACCCGTTTGTGCATGGGATCACCGCTCACAGAATGTCGCGCACATCGGCGAAATGCCCGGCAATCGCTGCCGCGGCGGCCATCGCCGGGCTGACCAGATGGGTACGCCCACCCGGACCCTGCCGGCCCTCGAAATTCCGGTTCGAGGTGGAAGCGCAACGCTCGCCCGGCTCCAGCCGGTCGGCATTCATCGCCAGACACATCGAACAACCCGGTTCCCGCCACTCGAAGCCGGCGGCGATGAAAATCTTGTCCAGCCCTTCGGCTTCCGCCTGGCGCTTGACCAGACCGGAGCCCGGCACCACCAGCGCCAGCTTGACGTTGGCCGCAACGCTGCGGCCGCGGGCTACCTGGGCGGCTTCCCGCAAATCCTCAATCCGCGAGTTGGTGCAGGAACCAATGAAGACCTTGTCCACCTTGATGCTCTTGATCGGCAGATTGGGGGTCAGCCCCATGTACTGCAGCGCCCGTTCCATGCCTTCCCGTTTGACCGGATCGGCCTGCTTGGCCGGATCGGGCACCACGTCGGCCACGGAGACCACCATTTCCGGGGAAGTCCCCCAGGTCACCTGCGGCAGGATGCTGTCGCCCCGCAGCTCGACCACCAGGTCGAACCGGGCGCCAGGATCGCTGTGCAGCGTCCGCCAGTAGGCCACGGCCTTGTCCCAGGTTTCGCCCTGGGGCGAGAACGGCCGGCCGCGCAGATAATTGATCGTGTTGTCATCGACGGCGACGAAACCCATCCGGGCACCGGCCTCGATGGCCATGTTGCACAGGGTCATCCGCCCTTCCATCGACAGGCCGCGGATGGCGCTGCCGGCGAATTCGATGGCGTAACCGGTACCGCCCGCGGTACCGATCCGGCCGATCACCGCCAGCGCGATGTCCTTGGCGGTGACGCCCTTGCCCAGCGGGCCATCGACCCGCACCAGCATGGTCCTGGACTTCTTCTGCACCAGACACTGAGTCGCCAGCACATGCTCGACTTCGGAGGTGCCGATGCCGTGCGCCATGCAGGCAAACGCGCCGTGGGTGGAGGTGTGGGAATCGCCGCAAACGACGGTCATGCCCGGCAGCGTCGCGCCGTTTTCCGGGCCGACCACATGCACGATGCCCTGCTTTTCATGCTTGAACGGGAAATACGCCAGCGCGCCGACGCTGCGGA
>JBEBBF010000174.1:0-4175 GCA_041158545.1 Pseudomonadota bacterium
CATCCAGCATCTGCAGTTTCCGTTCGGCCACGCTGGCGAACTGGCGAAAGCGCCCCGGGGTTTTGCCGGAGAACAGGGCCTGGGTATTGTTGCAGCGAAAGGAGCGGATAGGCATGGCCGATTGTCGAACGCTCCGAATTTAACGTCAATCGTTAAATGCCTGGGGTTGGCCGATTTCCAGGATCAGTGCATCCCGGACGCTGGCGAGGACGCTGGGCCAGTCGCCGGGGCGGGTTTGGCGGAACAGGCGGAGTTCGGGGTACCAGGGGGAGTCGTCGCGGTGGTGCAGCCAGCGCCAGCAGCCGTCGTGGCGGGAGAGGAGCCAGGTGGGGCGGCCGAGGTTGGCGGCGAGGTGGGCGACGGCGGTGTCCACGCTGATGACCAGGTCGAGCTGGCTGACCAGGGCGGCGGTGGCGGCGAAGTCGGGGAGGTCGGCGGTGGGGTCGAGGAGGCGCGGGTCGCTGGCCTGGGCGGCGGGGGCGCCTTTCTGCAGGCTGATGAATTGCGGGCCGGGCAGGTCGAGCAGCGGGGCGAAGTCGCGGAAATGCAGGCTGCGGCGACGGTCGATCCGGTGGCTTTCCGGGTCCTGCGGGCGGCTGTCGCCGGCCCAGACCAGGCCAATGCGCGGCCGGGGCAGCGCGGCCAGCCATTGTTGCCAGTGGGCGAGGTCGGCCGGGTCGGGGTTCAGCCGGCGCCAGGGGCGGGCGAGGTCGGCGAGGCTGAGGCCGAGTCGCTGCGGCAGCGACAGCAGCGGCAGCACGAAGTCGGCGGCGGGGGGCGGGGCGTTGAGGGGGCGGACGCTGGCCAGTTCCGGGTTGCGGGCCAGCAGCCGGACCAGGCCGGGCTGGGCCAGCAGGTGGATTTCGCAGTCGGCGGGCAGCCATTGCGCCAGCCGGATGAATTGCAGCGTGTCGCCGTTGCCCTGTTCGGCGACGAGCAGCAGCCGGCGGCCGCGCAGGTCTTCGCCTTGCCAGCGCGGCAGGCCGTGCTTGGGGTAGAGCGGTGCGGCGCCGGGCAGCTGGATGCGGGCTTCGTAGTCGTTGAAGCCGGCGACAAGCTCGCCCAGGTGCAGCCGGCAGAGGCCGCGGTTGAAGCGGGCTTCGGTGTGAGTGGGGACTAACTTCAGTGCCTGTTCGAAGCAGGCGAGGGCGGCGTCGAGGTCGCGGCGCTGGTCGAGCAGGATGTTGCCGCGAACATTCCAGCCGGTGGCGGAGTCGGGCTTGAGCTTGAGCGCCCGGTCGATGCAGATCAGCGCTTCGTCGAGGCGGAACAGGTCGCGCAGCAGCGCGGCGCGGTGGCAGAGGCTGTCGGCGTCGCCGGGTTTGAGCGCCAGCGCCTGGTCGATCCGGCCGAGGCCGGCGGCGAATTGCCCCTGGCGGCGGGCCAGTGCGGCGAGCAGGTTGAGCGGCGGCAGCCGCTCCTCGATCCGCCGGCAGCAGGCCAGCGCCCGCTGGGCGTAGCTTTCGGCGCGGGGGTCGCCCTGGTGATAGAGGGCGACGGCGAGGTTGTAGGCGGCCAGCGCCAGCCTGAGGCCGGGGGCGGGGTGGGGCGTACAGAGGGCGACGGCTTCGGCGTCGCGGCCGGCCTGATGCAGCGCGTCGGCCAGCGCCGCCAGCAGGTTTTCGTCGGCGGGGAAGCGGGCGTGGCCCCGTTGCAGGCAGGCCAGGGCCAGCTCGTCTTGTCCGGCGCGGGCGAGCAGCCCGGCGGTGTTGAGGCTGAAATCCGGGCGGGCGTCGGCGGCGGCGAGGGCGGCTTCGAGCCGCGGCCAGCCGTCCGCCGGGTTGTCGGCAAATTCGATCAGCCCGAGGTGGTGCTGCGCCAGACTCTGGCCAGGGTCGCTGGCCAGCACTTCCCGGTAGGCGGCTGCGGCCACGGCCAGGTCGCCGCGGCGATGCGCGGCGAGGCCTTGTTCCAGCAGGGTTTCCAGCGGCGACACGGGGAACAGGCGGGAATCAGGCGGGAATCAGGTGCTGACGACCCGGTTCTTGCCGCTCTTCTTGGCCTCGTACATCGCCTGGTCGGCCCGTTCGATGGCCTGCTGCTGGTTGTCCTCGTCGCGCATCTGGGTGACGCCGGCGCTGAAGGTGATCAGCAGTTTTTCGTTGTTGTGCAGGAAGAAGGTCTTGGTCAGTTCCCGCTGCAGCCGGGTCAGCGCCGCCTGGCCGGCGTTGAGGTCGGTTTCCGGCAGCAGGATGATGAATTCCTCGCCGCCGTAGCGGGCAACGCTGTCCTGCGGCCGCAGTGTGTCGCGGATGACGTTGGTCAGGTGGATCAGCGCCGCGTCGCCGGTGCTGTGGCCGTAGGCGTCGTTGAGCTTCTTGAAATTGTCGATGTCGAGCAGCGCCACGCAGAGCGGGATCTGGTGGCGTTGGGCGCGGGAGATTTCCTTGGCGAAGATTTCTTCCAGCCCGCGCCGGTTCAGCGCCCCGGTCAACTGGTCGTGATGCACCATCCGGCTGGCCTGGTCGAGTTCCTGCTGCAGCTGGACGATGCGTTGTTCCGCGGCCTGGACCTTGTCCTGGGCGGCACGCAGTTCCTCGTGCGACTGGCGGGTGCGGGACTGGATGGCGCGGGTTTCCCGCATCAGTTCGCCGATGACGTCCTCCAGCTGCTGCAGGTTGTCGGCGCTGGTGATCCGGGCGGCGCAGGCTTCGATCTTGCCGTGGTAGTCCGAGGTGTCGTCGGCCATCGTCGCCAGCTGATTGACGAAGGAGGCGAGCAGGGACTTCAGCGCCTGCTGGGCTTCGAGCAGGCTTTGCTTCAGCTGGCCCTGCTTGAAGATGACTTCCCGCAGCCGGCGGCTGGCTTCGTCCAGCGCCCGCGGTGTCAGCGGTTTTTCGATGATGCTGCGGACGACTTCGATCTGGCCGTGCAGCCAGCGGTCTTCCAGCACCAGTTCGTCGATGTTCTTGACCAGCAGCGCCAGCAGCCCCTGCAGGTTGGCGCGCAGCTCGGCCTGATCCTCCGACAGCAGCTGCAGGTTGAAGGCGAACTGCTTCAGCTTGCCGAGGAAATCGGCGATGCCTTCGGCGTTGCGGGCATGGCGAATCTGCCCGGCCAGCGCCTGGGCTTCGGTCATCAACTGCGGTGAATCGTTGAGCTGGCCGGCGATGGCGTTTTCCAGCGTGAAGGCGAAGAGTTCGCGCAGTTCCGGCAACAGGTCGGTGCTGACGCTGGCGGCCGGCGCGGTGCTGAGGTTGCCGCCGGGGGCCGCTTCGGCGCTGCCTTCAACGGCCGGGGCGGCATCCACCGACAGGTTCTGCGCCCAGGATTTGACCAGGTTGCGCAGCCGGGTATGCAGGGTTTCCGGGTTGCTGGTGGCGCTGCCGAGGATGTGTTCGAGGGAATCCCGTTTCTTGGCCGGGGTCAGGCCGATCTGCTTGGTGTCCCACTGGCGCAGCAGGTCGTTGAGCAGCTCGCTCCAGTTCAGCCGGAAGGCGACGGAGAGCACGCCGATGAAGCCGAGCAGGTGATTGCGGAATTCGTCCCAGTTGCCGTTCTTGACCGCCAGCTCCAGTTCCCGCGCCAGTTTCTGCTGTTCCGGGTTGTTCAGCGGCAGGCTGTTGACCAGGCTGCGCAGCTGGATTTCCGGGAAAACCGTGCCGCCACCGGGCAGGCCGGCGATCTCGTGGTAAATCGCCCGGAAGTTGTCCGGGGTCGGCGGCAGCCGTTGTCCGGCCAGGCGGCGCAACACTTCTCGGGCAATTTCGGAGGGGTTGGTCGGCATGGGTGGGCTGGTATCGGTCATGGTCTCAGTCTTGTGGATGGCTGGGCGCGGGGCTGGTGTTATTCGAGGTGGCGGTTATAATCCGCAGCCGCTGTGAAGCGTGCCCCCGTAGCATGAAGGTCGTGCAGTTGCCTTGTAAGCATCAGGCCCTGGTTCGATTCCGGGCGGGGGCACCAGGCCCGAGGGCTGAAACGCGATGCCGAAACCCCGCTCTGCGGGGTTTTTTCATTCCGTCGCATCGGCCAGTTCCCCTTCTTCGCCGTCGTCCAGCGCGGCATCCCCGTCTTCGAGCAATTCGTCCGGTTGAACGTCGGCGCCGTCCCCCTGGGCAGCGGTCGCGACCGGCAGCGGGAGGAGGTCCGGCGGACCGTAGCCGAGCAGGCGGGACAGGCGGGCGGCGGCGGCCTTGACGGCGCGGGTGACCGGCGCATCCCATTCGCAGTCGAAA
>JBEBBF010000175.1:0-7135 GCA_041158545.1 Pseudomonadota bacterium
CACGCTGGGCGCCGTTGGTGGCATCGGCTTCTTCACTGCCCGTTCGCTGCTGCGCCAGCTGGGTGGCGAGCCGGCCTACGCCGCCGAGATCGTCCGCAAGCTCGCCGAAGGCGACCTGACCCAGCAGGTCCAGACCCAGGTCGGCGACAACGACAGCCTGCTGTTCAACATCCGCAACATGAGCGAACGCCTGGCGGCGACCATCGGCGACGTCCGCGGCACCGCCGAATCCCTGGCCAGCGCCTCGGAAGAAGTCACCGCCACCGCCCAGAGCCTGTCCCAGTCCGCCAGCGAGCAGGCCGCCAGCGTCGAGGAAACCTCGGCCTCGATGGAGGAAATGTCCGCCTCGGTCAGCCAGAACAACGACAACGCCCGGCTGACCGACAGCATGGCCGCCAAGGCCGCCAAGGACGCCATCGAAGGCGGCGAAGCGGTCCGCGCCACCGTCGTTGCGATGAAGCGCATCGCCGACCGCATCGGCATCGTCGATGACATCGCCTACCAGACCAACCTGCTGGCACTGAACGCCGCGATTGAAGCCGCCCGCGCCGGGGAACACGGCAAGGGCTTCGCGGTGGTCGCCGCCGAAGTGCGCAAGCTGGCCGAACGCAGCCAGGTCGCCGCCCAGGAAATCAGCGAAACCGCCAAGAGCAGCGTCGCGCTGGCCGAGCGGGCCGGCAGCTTGTTCGAGACCATCATCCCCAGCATCACCAAGACCTCGGATCTGGTCCAGGAAATCAGCTCCGCGTCGGAAGAACAAAACGCCGGCGTCGGCCAGATCAATTCGGCGATGGCGCAACTGAGCCAGGCCACCCAGCAGAACGCCTCCGCCTCCGAGCAACTGGCGGCCACCGCCGAGGAAATGAGCGCCCAGGCGGAAACCCTGTCCCACGGCATGGCCTTCTTCAAGCTGGATCGCCACGCGCTGGCCGCGGCCGCCCCGAGCCGCCTGCCCACCCGCAGCAAGCTGGCGCCTTCCAAGCCCTACCTGCAATCCGAGTTCATCCAGTTCGAGGGCTGAGCCATGCGCCAGGACAGCGAAAGCCCGACCGGCGGCGAAGACAGCCGGCAATACCTGACCTTCACGCTGGGGGGCGAGATGTTTGCCGTCGCCACCCTCAGCGTCAAGGAAATCATCGAGTACGGCCGGGTCACCGCGGTGCCGATGCTGCCGCCCAGCATCCGTGGCGTGATCAACCTGCGCGGCGCCGTCGTGCCGGTGATCGACCTCAAGGCCCGCTTCGGCAGCGCCCGGACCGAAATCACCCACCGCACCTGCATCGTCATCATCGAGCTGGGCGAGGAGGAGGACCATCAGGTGATCGGCATCGTCGTCGACACCGTCAGCGAAGTGCTGGAGATTCCCGGCCAGGACATCGAGCCGCCACCCAGCTTTGGCGCCCGCATCCGCACCGACTTCATCGCCGGCATGGGCAAGATCGCCGGCCGCTTCGTGATCCTGCTCAACGTCGGCCGGGTGCTCTCGGTCGAGGAACTGGCCTCGCTCAGCCAGATGGAAGGCGGCGGGGAACTGGCCCTGGCCGCATGAGGCCCAAAGCATGCACGCCACTTCCCTCCGGCAGACCGTCATGACCCCGCTCCCCAGCCAGAGCATCAGTGACCGGGAATTCCAGCTGTTCCGCCAGCTGCTGCACAGTCTGGCCGGGATCAGCCTGTCCGATGCCAAGAAATCCCTGGTGGCCGGCCGCCTCGCCCGGCGGCTGCGCCAGCTGGGGCTGGGCAGCTATGGCGAGTACTTCCAGCGGGTGCAGCGGGACAAGGGCGAGTTGCAGCAGACGCTGGACCTCTTGACGACCAACGAAACCTATTTCTTCCGCGAGCCGCGGCATTTCGACTTCCTGCGCCAGCACATCCTGCCGCAGCAGCACGGCCCGGCGCCGTTCCGGGTCTGGAGCGGCGCCTGTTCCAGCGGCGAGGAGCCTTACACCCTGGCGATGATCCTGGCGGAACACCGGGGCCACCGCCCCTGGGAAATCGTCGCCTCCGACCTCAGCAGCCGGGTGCTGGAGCAGGCCACCCAGGGCTTGTACCGGCTCGACGAAGCCGAGGGCATTCCCCGGAATCTGCTGCTGAAATACTGCCTGCGCGGCATCGGCCAGCGGGAAGGCACCTTCCTGATCAGCCCGGAGCTGCAAAAACACATCCAGTTCCGCCAGATCAACCTGAACACGGCCTTGCCTGGCATCGGCCAGTTCGACCTGATCTTCCTGCGCAACGTGATGATCTATTTCGATCTGGCGACCAAGCGCCAGGTCTTGCAGCGCATCCTGCCGCTGCTGCGCCCCGGCGGTCATTTCATCATCAGCCACTCGGAAAACCTCAACGGCGTGACCGAGGCGCTGGCCCAGGTCAAGCCGTCGATCTACCGCAAGCCGGAGGCCTGAAATGAACCGCCCCGCCCCTGGCGAGACCCTGTACCTGCAGCCTGGCGATGTCCGCTTCGGCGACTGCCACAACCGGCTGGTCACGCTGCTCGGCTCCTGCGTCTCCCTGGTGTTCTGGCATCCCAGGGAGCGGCTGGGCGGGATGTGCCATTACCTGCTGCCGAGCCGGCAGGACCGGCGCGCAGCCGGGCAGCGCCTGGACGGGCGCTACGGCGACGAGGCCATCGCGCTGCTGCTGCAGCTGATCGCCGGCAGCGGCACCCGGCCCGCCGATTACCGGGTGCATCTCTACGGCGGCGGCGACATGTTCCCCGACCTCAACAGCCGCAAGATCGGCCACGCCAACGTGGCGCTGGCGCGGCAGCTGATCCAGACCTATGGCCTGAATTGCGTTGCCAGCCATGTCCGCGGGGTCGGCCACCGCCACCTGCATTTCGACATCCAGACCGGCCGCATCACCCTGAAGCGCGGCCATCATTCCCTTGCCCTTTCCGAAACCGATTCCCTCCCCCCACCGGAGCTGCCATGCCTCCCATCAAAGTGATGATCGTCGACGACTCTGCCGTGGTCCGTCAGGTCCTCGCCGCCACCCTCGACGAAGATGCCGGCATTGAAGTCATCGCCACCGCGCAGGACCCGATCTTTGCGCTGGAAAAAATGCAGAAAACCTGGCCGGACGTGATCGTCCTCGACGTGGAAATGCCGCGGATGGACGGGGTCACCTTCCTGCGCAAGATCATGGCCAGCCGGCCGACGCCGGTGGTGATCTGCTCGACCCTGACCGAACGCGGCTCGGAAACCGCGATGCAGGTGCTGGCCGCCGGCGCCGTGGCCATCGTCACCAAGCCGAAGGCGGCGCTGAAGCAATTCCTCCAGGACAGCGCCCACGAACTGACCCAGGCGATCAAGGCCGCCTCCCGCGCCAACCCGCAGCGGCTCGGCCCGGCGCGCAGCCTGAATCCGTCCGCGGCGGCGACGGCGCCGACCCCGGCGCCCAAACTGAGCGCCGACGCCATCCTCGCCGCCGCCGCGCCCAACGCGCCCATGGTCCAGACCACGGAAACCATCGTCACCATCGGCACCTCGACCGGCGGCACCCAGGCGCTGGAGGCGGTGCTGACCGCGCTGCCGCGGCTCTGCCCCGGCCTGGTGGTGGTGCAGCACATGCCGGAAAAATTCACCGCCGCCTTCGCGCAGCGCCTCAACAGCCTGTGCCAGATCGAGGTCAAGGAAGCGGTGCATGGCGACCGGGTGATGCCCGGCCGGGCGCTGATCGCCCCCGGTGGCAAGCACATGCTGCTCAAGCGCAACGGCGCCCAGTACGGTGTCGATATCGTCGATGGTCCGCCGGTCAGCCGCCACCGGCCGTCGGTGGATGTGCTGTTCCGCTCCGCCGCCCGCGCCGCCGGCCGCAACGCGGTGGGGATCATCATGACCGGCATGGGCGACGACGGCGCCCGCGGCATGAAGGAAATGCACGATGCCGGCGCCTGGACCGTGGCCCAGGACGAGGACAGTTGCGTGGTTTATGGCATGCCCAAGGAAGCAGTGAAGCTGGGCGCGGTGGACAAGGTGCTGCCGCTGCGGCTGATTCCGGAAGCCATCCTCGGCCGCGGCCGCTGAGGTGTGGCCGCTGAGGCGCGGCCGCGGCCGGCTTCAGATCAGCTCGTTGCGGCGGGCGTAAAGCTGGTCGAATACCGCTTCCAGCTGCGGATGCACGCCGCGCAGGCCATTGACCACCTTGTTCGACCAGTCGAAGTAGGTCTTCCGCCGCGCTACCGACCAACCGGCGGGGGGCGCCGCCAGCACATCGCGCAGGTTGCAGATCTTGTCGGCCAGCTTGACCAGCTTGGCTTCCCGGGTGAGGTGGGGCGCATGGTCGATCTGCGCCTGCTTGCGGGCCGCCTTGTTCAACGACTTGTCGTCGCTGACCGCCATGACCGTGGCGGCGATTTTTTCGCCAAAGCGTTCGATCAGTTCCGCTTCGGTGGTCGCGGTGTCCTCGATGGTGTCGTGCAGCAGCGCCGCACACAGCACGTCGGTTTCCTCGACCCCGCCTTCGTTGACCAGCACGTCGGCCAGCGCGATGGGATGATTGATGTACGGCGATGCCGCGGCGTCCTTGCGCCGCTGGTGCCGATGCCGTTCTGCCGCAAACCCCGCCGCCTCGATGATTTTTGCAATGCTCATCGGCGTTCTCTCGTTGTCAAAAGCTGCAGTTTACGGGCGAAGCGCCGCAGCGTCACCTGTGGCGCGCAGCGAGGGGCCACCGCGGGCTCAGGCCAGCGGCAGGCCGAGATTCATCCGGACCACGTTGTCCGGCAGGTTGTGGATGTCCAGCGTCGCCCCGGCGATGCGTAGCCCCTGGGTGACGATGGCCAGGCCAATGCCCAGGCCCTGCTGTTCGTGGCGATCCCGGTCGAACTGGGTGAAGGCGCCGACTTCCCGCAGCCGTTCCAGCGGGAAGGGGCGGCCTTCGTTGTCCACCTGCAGCAGGTAACGCCCGTCTTCCCGCCGGCCGCGTACCTGAATGGCCGATTCCGGCCGGGCGAATTTGACCGCGTTGCCGACCAGTTCCCGCACCATGTTGCCCAGCACGCTCTCGCCACAGGCCAGCTTTGCCGCTTCCACCGTGACGACCGCGCTGACCTGATTGGTGGGCAGCTGCTGACCGAGACATTCATTGACCAGGGTTTCGATGCCGGCCGGGCTGAGGCAGCAACTGCTGCTGCCCCGCTCCGGCGTCGCACAGCCCTGGTACTCCATCAGCGTCAGGAAGCGGGTGGTGTGGCCAAGCAGGGTCTTGCCGGCGCGGCGGATCACGTCGGCGAACTCCTTGGTCTGGGCCGGACTCAGCCCCTTCGCCGCCCGCAGGCTCATCAACTCGGCAAAACCGAGGATGCAGTGCAGCGGCGTGCGGAATTCGTGGGGCAGCACCCCCATCATGCCCTGGCTGTAGCTGCGGGCCAGCGCCTGGGTCGCCTGGCGCCAGCTGCGCTGCTTTTCCAGCCGGCTGCGGACGATGGCCAGCACTTCCGGCGGCGAGAAGGGTTTGGTCAGGTAGTCGTCCGCCCCCATTTCCATCGCCCGTCGGGTGCTGAGCCGGTCGGACACCCCGGTGATCATCACGAAGGGCAGCATCGCCAGCGTCGGATCGGAGCGGACCTGGGACAGCAGGTCGAAACCGGTGGATTCCGGCATTTCCAGATCGCTGAGGATCAGGTCCGGCGACAGGCTGCGCGCCTTGGCAAACCCTTCCCGGCCGTTGGCGGCGGTTTCCGTGCGGTAACCGGCCTGGCCGAGGATCGCCGTCATGCCATCGCGGATGGCCCTGGAATCATCGACCACCAGGACCGTGGCCGGCGCCGCAGCGACTTGAGGGGTGGGGACAGCGAGTTCCATGGCTCACCTGTTACTTTTGTCGATTTTGTTATTTTAATAACTTCGCTCGGCAAAGCAAATTTATCTGCGGCTTTTTACAGTTTCCCGGCAGTCCGGCTACCCATTTAGCTGTCCGACCCGCTGTTCATCGGCAATAATGCTGTTTTCAATCGGCCAACCCCAGGCCGGCCACCGGCAGCCCCCGCCGCTGCTGCGTTCCACCGGGGCAGCCGGGCCGGGCATACGGCACCCTTCGCCGCGTGTCCTTCGGCCACTGAAGGAAGTCGGATCGTGAACATTCTGCTGGTGGACCACACCCCGCTGTATCGGGACATCCTGCAACACGCACTGGCGCACTACCGGGGCATCCAGCTCAGTTTTGCCCACAGCGCCGCCGAAGCCGAAGCCTTGCTCGCCGGCCAGCGTTTCCAGTTCTTCATCCTTGGCTGGCAGCTGCCGGACGACACCGGGATCAACCTCGCCCGCCGCTGGCGGCAGAACGGCAGCGTGCCCTTCGAGCCCATCGTGTTGCTGACCGCCAGCGCCAGCGCCGAACTGGCGCTGGAAGCCACCCAGGCCGGCATCACCGAGCTGTTCCGCAAGCAGGACATCGACGAGCTGGTGACCTTCATGCGCCACTTCCTCGGCATCTACAACCCGCTGCCCTGCCGGGTGATCTACGTCGAGGACGTCGGCACCCAGCGCATGGCACTGGAAGCCGAGCTGCAATCCTGGGGCATGAGCGTCGATGCCTTCGCCAGCGCCGAAGAGGCCTGGGAAGCCCTGCAACGGCAAAGCTACGATCTGGCGATTTGCGATGTCGTGCTGGCCGGGCGGATGTCCGGCACCCGTTTCATCAACCGCATCCGCCGCCAGCCGGGGGAACTCGGGCGGATGCTGATCCTCGCCGCCACCGCCTTTGACAACCCGGCCCGGCGGATCGAGCTGTTCCACCTCGGCATCGACGATTACATCGCCAAGCCCATCGTGCCGCTCGAACTGAAGGCGCGGCTGCACAACCTGCTGTCGCGCAAACGGGCGACCGAGCAGAACCGGCAACTGCTGCAGGCTTCCGATCTGGCGGTGCTGGTCATTGACGAGGGCGGGCACATCGTCGCGGTCCAGGGCAAGGCGGAATCCCTGTTCGGCGATGGCGAAGCCGCCCTGATCGGCCAGCCGCTGTCCCGGCTGCTACCGGAATGGCCCGGTTTTGCCGATGCGGCGCCCGCCTCGGCCCCGCCCCGGCTGCGCCTGAACGCACTGCATCGGGACGGCCGGGTTCTCCCGGTCGAAATCAGTTGCCAGCCGCTGCTGGAACGGGACGCCGGCACCCAGCTGGCCCTGCTCTG
>JBEBBF010000176.1:0-8120 GCA_041158545.1 Pseudomonadota bacterium
ACTGGTTCACCACCGAAGCCGGCAGCAGCTTTTCCTCGACACCCAGGCAGATCAGCCACTGGCCGTTGGCGGCATAGACCAGCTGGTCATCGTCCCGCGGCGAGACCCAGCCCAGGCTTTGCCGATCCAGACCGCCGCAACCGGGCAGGGGGTTTTTGGCCAGGGCCTCGTCCAGGGCCGGCAAGGTCATGCCCCAGTCCGGGGCGAGGCGATACAGCTGGAGGTTCTTGAACCACATGTCAGTTTCCTTTTTCTAGTGGACCTTGGCCTGGGACGGGTTAACTACCTTGACATGGCGCTGCATGAAGCTGTCCAGGACGGCTTTGAGGCGCTCCTGGTCGCCAGACATGTGCGCCATGACGACCTTCGTCATCTCGTTAGAGAGATCCTTGAGGATCGGCTCGTAGGTTTCCTTGGCTGCAGAAAAGCCGTTGACCCACAATGCCTCTAGGCGCTTGAGCAGCTCGTACTCGGGTAAGGCGCAAATGCCAAGAGCCGAATCGATCACAGCGACTTTGGCCTTCATTTCGATTTCTTTGGGGTCCATCACGCCATCTCCTCAATCGGTTCGCCTAAGGAGCCGGTCGGATAAAACACGATGGCCGGCTGGCTCTCGACGCGGTTGGCCGGGTGGCTTTCATCGGCTTCCCATCCGTCCCCCAGCAACGTCTCGGCGGTCTCGATCTGATCGGTGATGTCAGCCACATCTATCAAGCCGCTCATGCAATCGGTGTAAAGCTCAATGGTGGCGAGAAGGTCGCGCAACGCCTCCTTGATCTTCGTCTCGCCCCGCTGCGTCAGCGGCGGGGGTGTCGAACGATGGCCGACACCAGTTTTCTCAACACCAGGAACCATGGCCAGCAGATCGTCTTCTGATAGCCAGTAAAACGGGACATGCGCCGGGATGCCGGATTCTTCGTGTTGCCACACTCCCTGCGAGTAGCAGTAAATGCCAGCCAAAAACCGACCGGTTTCTGCGTCCAGCGGAAAGAGCAGCGCAACAGTTCCGTCGGCCGGGCGCTCGCTGTGTGATTTGAATGGGATTGATGGCACGTCAGTTTCCTTTCGTTGCTTCACGGCCCGCGTCTGTAATGCGCAAATGCTCAATTGGCCGCCCTGCGTGAGTTTTGAACGGACTGGGCAGCGTCACGCTCTCCACCAGCGCCTCGCGCAGCAATCTGTCGGCGACGCCAGGATTCACCGCTTGTCGGGGGCAGGGCTTGTTGGCCAGGTCGCGCAACTCGGCCAGCGCGTGGGCGCTCAGCGGGTGCATCTTTTCTCCGCGCAACGGTTTCATTTCGCCACCTCGAACTCAACGCCGCGCCTCATGGCGGCGTTAGCCATCTCGGTCATCAATCGCGCAATATCATCGCCGCTCCTGGTGCGAATCGTTTCCGAGCAGCAATTACAGCCGAGGTAAAACACGGTCGAAACATCGTGCATCCGCAGTCGGCCATCTACGACGCCGCTGTTTGTCGTCTGCGAGCAGTGCCACTCGGTATCCGTGCTTCCGCACTCGGGGCACTCACAGCCAACAAACTCCTGGTACAGCGTCTTGGCGTCTCGAAGTTCCTTCAGCCAGGCGGCGAGCTGGCGGTGTTGCTGGCCGCATTCTGTGCAGCCTTCGCGTTCAGCAACTTCGGTTGCGTGCTTTATGGCTCCGGAAAGGTCGCTAACAATTGCGCCAACCTGACCAGCCGAATTCGCGTCCATGTCACACCGCCGCCAGATCAAGCGGGATGGCGACGTACTGGTCGGAATCTCCGACGCGGTGATAGACGCGCACATAGACCGCGGTACCAACGGACTGGATGGAATCCCGGATCGCTTCCATGGCCGTTACCCATTCCCCGTCGTCGATCTCCAGGCGGAGCAGTTCGAGCACGGCGGTGGTTTTGATCTGGCCCTTTGTGTCGGTGCGGAAAGCGCGGTCTACCAGAGCGCGGATGTGAGGGTTTGCCCCTTCGCTCCAGCGATCGATACAGCCATTGATCAGCGCTTTTGCGGACTCCAGCTCCTCGGTAAACGCCAGGCGCTCGGCGTATGAGCGCACGATCTTGACCATCCCGTCGTAGCTCATGATGGAGACGTTGCCCTTCTTGCCGCCCAGCGCCAGCCCGTATTTCTCGCCGGATATCGCAATCAGGTCAGCGACGTCGCGCAGTGCGTCCAGCTTGAACTGCTCAAGCGCCGCGTTCAGGACGAAGGCGCGGGCGGCCAGCGAGCGGGCGACTGCATCGCGCAGACGGTCTTGTTCGCGCACTTGATCAGTGGCGACAAGATGCCCAGCGGCGTTTTTGACATAGCCTGCGACAGGCTCCGGCATCGGGGGCGTAGCGGGTTTCAGGCTGGCCAAAATGATGGACAGCTCAGCTTCAGGTACCAGGTTCATGGTCACTCCTTACAGTTCGCAATAGGTGATGAGGGTGTTCCGCGCCGAGAGCGGCCCGGATGGCGAAACAAGAGCCTGCCCGGCGGCAGTCAGGAAATAGGTCAGAGAAGTCTTGCTGCCGCGGGCGAAAGCAAGACCTCGCTGGACCAGCTGGGTTGAAAAGCGGGATACGTCAGCGGTGGGGTAGCGCTCACGGAGCGCTGTGAGTTCGATCCCTGGCGCGGGGCGCATGGCCAGCAGGATCTTGTGTTCCGGCGTGCCGACACGGATGCCCGCCACGACTTGCACTTCAGCGTTCGTCGATTTCTTGGGGAGAAGCCCCGCTTTGCGTAGAACGAACCGGCGATTTTTCACAGCGCCAGTGCTACAGCCAATTGCTGCAGCGATGTCCTCGTCGATCGCATCGTTATTCGACATTGCGATCAAGCGGGCATCGTTTTCAGCTGTCCAGCGTTTAAACATGAATCGCTCCTCAGTGCAGCGCTACGATTTCGGTCCACTCGATGCAGCGCATCGATTTCGTTTTGTAGACTCATCTCAGCACCCCGCCACGATGTCGGCCGTGACCTTCGGGGCGCCCAGGCGGGCGGCTTCGTTCATGGCCTTGGTCACCAAGTTATTCACCACCAGCGGATAGACCATGCTGACGGCAGACGAGCGCTGCGCGCCGCGGCCGGTGTAAGTCAGGCGGGAGCGGATCGCGTCCATCGCGTCCGGCGCCACCACCTCACCGACCTCCCTGCCCAGGCGGCGGAACTTCAGCGCCAGGTACTCGCCCACCTGGTTATCCAGTGGCAGCAGCTCCACCACCTCGCAGCGCCGGATCACTTCGCGGGCCTCCTGGAAGCGACGCTCGTCCAGCTTGTTTTTCAGCTCAGGCTGGCCGATCAGCACGATGGACAAGAGTTTCTTGAAGCCGTCCTCCAGCTCCCAGAAGCGCTTCAGGTACTTCAGCGTCTGGATCGACAGGTCATGCGCTTCCTCAATCATCAGCACATGGTTCTGACCGCCGCGGGACGAATCAATCAGTGCTTTCTGCACCTGGCGGGAAAGGGATTCGAGGCTCTGTTTCGGTCGCGCATCCGGGCGTACCTCAGCCAGGATGGCCTCGCAGATATGCCGCGCAGTCAGGGCCGTCTTGTCGAAGGACTGGGGCTGGATGACGACGGCCGGCAGGCTTTCGCGCTGGATACGATCCAGGGTTTCCCGGCGCAGCGTCGTTTTTCCGGATCCGGACTCGCCCACCACGGCGATGAACCAGCCGCCCACGCGGCTTGCCTGGTAGAGCGCTTCGCGGACGTAGCGCTGGTCAGCGGAAAGGAAAAGGTCCTCCGGGCCCTGCACGTCGTCACTGAACGGGTCGCGGAAGAGGGAAAACAGCTTTTTGGCAGCATGCGTGAGCATTTCGGCCTCGATAAATTCGTTGGTTTCAACAGCGATGGGAGCGGAGGGCGGCGTGGGAACCGGCGCCTGGAGCGGCTCGGCGTCCAGTGACCAGGCGTCCTGCAGATCAGCGGCAGGCACGCCACGCGCCACAAGGAAGGATTCAGCCTGAGCACGGATATCCGCCCTCGGCGTCAGCTTCGGCCATGCCCCATGGTTCAGCAGCAGGCTGCAGGAGGTCGCCGACATCGGGGCGCCGCCCTTCAGCGTGATCGCTGCAGCCAGGTCGTTGCGCTGGATGCCATGGGTGGCCAGGACTTTCTTCAAATTCAGGGGCATGTCACCGTCCCCCCGGGCTATGCGGTGATCCGATCCGGCGGCAGGCCGGGGCGGACAGAGGCGGTACCGGCGCAACCAGGGCGGCAGCCCTGGGAGGCGGTTTGACGCTTGCGGCATTCATGTAAAATCTCCTCGCGTTTGTGTAACTCGGGGACTCGAAACAGCCCCCACCTGCGGCCGGTCGGGGGGCAACCCGACTGGCCGTGTTCTTTATCCGGCCACCACGCGCAACGCGGGCGTGCCCTTGATCGCCCTGGCGACATCCGGCAGCTCATCTTCCGTAACTCCCTCCGGCCGGTGCTTCAGCAGCCAGGCGTAGGGCTGATCGCAGCCCAGGTCCAGCAGACGTCGGGCGGCCTCAACGGTGGGAAGCTTCGTTGGTTCGAACTTGGCGGCCTGCAGGGCGATCTCGGTACCGCGCTTGGGCAACGAGGCGGTCACCGCAACGTCAGCCAGGTAGCGGACAGCGTTCATCTCGCCGCCGAATGGCGTCGTGTTCTTGCGCTTGGCCCGCTCAATCTCAACCGCATCCAGGCCGGGGAACAGGGCCGCATCCAGCACCTTGCCGGCCCGGTCTGCATCCGTCTCCGGCCGGCTGGCGTAGCGCTCGCCGATCACTGGGGCGCTCAGCGGCCGCCCGAACTGGTCGGTTTCGTCCGACACGGGTTCGAGGCGGTAGCGCAGGTCCTCGCCCTTGTAATTCGGCACCCGGATCGAGATGGCGCACTCGCCATACAGCAGCGGGGCGATTTCCACCGTATCCCCGGCGCACACGCCGGCCAGGTGCCCCACGTCGTACTTGCGGGACTTGCCCGCCTTCGGGTGAGCGAAGGAAAGCTCCAGGTTCTTCGAGACCTTGCGCGTCTCCGTGCGGCCTTCCAGGAAGGCCTGGCAGACCTCTTCATCCGGCAGCAGGCGCAACTGTTCCTGGCGGATCAGCCGCCACAAGTCATAGCGGGCAATCGGCGGGATGCCCTCCCGGCGCAGGCGGGTATCCTGCCCAGGCAGGGCATTGGCGCAGTAGGCCTCCGCCCACTGGGTGGCGGCCCGATTAAGGGCTTCCACCCCATCCACCGGGTCGTAGCGCAAGCGGCATTCGAACTGGGTTTCCACCAGGTTGTTGCCGTTCTCCACGCCCCCCTTGGCCTGAGCGTTGCCGGCGGCATGGGTGATGCTCTCCACCTCCAGCGCCGTCAGCACGTTCTGCACGCTGGATGCCGTGTTGGCGCTGCCCTTGTCCCACATCAGGATCTTCGGCACGCCGTGGATCGTCCGGCCGGCCTGCTCGCCCCAGGCGAACATGAGGAAGCGGAACAGATTGAGCGGGCTTTCTCCAGCGGCCTCCACGTACCAGGGGATCACGCTGCCGGAGGCATGGTCTGTCAGCACATAGCGCCAGCACTTGAATTGCACCTTCGCCAGCTTGTCCAGCTTGTTCTTGTAGAACTCGTCGTCCCGGATGATGTGTTGCTGTCCGCGCAGGTAATACACCAGGCACAGGGAGGGGTCTGCCTGGTGGACATGGTTCGGATAGAGACTGCGCAGCTGGACCGACGCACGGGCGGACTGCTGCCGCGACACAGACAGGCGCCGTGTAGCCATGAGCCGGTTCAACTGGGATGGGCTCACGCTGATTTCACAGCCGTTCTGCAAGGCGATGCTCGCCGCCACCGGCGTGTGCATGGTCTGCTTGTCGTTCTGGCGCACGGAGCCGCGGGTCAGTGCCGCCACAGTGGTCAGCGCCGCCATGGACTGCCGGCTGCTGCCCTTGTCGGCCCGCGCCTTGCGGCCAGAGGTCCAGCCGGCCTGGCGCTCCAGTTCCTTGTAAACCTTGGCGGTGCTCCAGTCGTAGAGGTTTGCCGCCTCATCAATCAAGGCGCCCCGGCCACCATGGCCGGCGCTGTCCAGGCGCAGCGCCAGGGCGCACAGGTAATCGCGGGTGGGATTGGTCTGGATGGCCATGGCCTGCCCCGCTTATGCGCTGACGGCTTCCGCCGGGGCGGAGTCGGCGAGGGACCGGTGCAGGTCCCGGTTGTCGAGTTCGGCGGCCCAGCCGGCCAGCGTGGCGTTGTAGCGATCCACCACTTCCGCCAGCGCCTGGGCAGTGCGATAAAGGCGATCGCCAAACAGCGTGGCAACAGTACGGATCGCCTGCTGCTGGCGGGCCTCGTCGTCCGGGCAGCCAAAGTCATCCTGCATCACAGCGTCATTGAACTGCAGCATGCGGGCGCAGGATTCATCCAGGATGTCGAAGTGGGCGGAGCACTCCGTCTTGAAATCCTTCAGCTTCTGGTCAAAGGGCGTCGTCACCAGGTTGGTGCGGAACATGTCGCTGGAAAGCTCGTCAAGCTTGCGGTTCTTTTCGTCTAGAAGCCGCTCCTTATCGACGGCGCTCTGCTTCGCCTCCCGCAGCGCGGCGCGGAGCTGGGACACCGGCATGCGGTCTACTTCGTCCAGGGTCAGGCCCGCGACGGAACCGCCGTCGGAGAGTTCCTTGATGTCGTCATCATCGAGAACCATCAGCTCGAAGAGCTTGGTGCGGGACTTCACGGATTCCAGCAAATGTTGCGTTGACGCAACATTTGAGAAGCGGGCAGCCGCCTGCATCATCCGATGCGCCAGCGTCCGCTCCATCCCAATGGACTCAAGGCAAATCTGCCAATCACCATGCGGCTCGGCCTCCCGCATCACCACCAGGCACTTGCCCACTTCCAGCGCCTCCTCGGCGCTGCGGCTCATGTGATAGCGGGCCTTGTCGATGTAGCGGGCGCGGTCGTAGGGCAGGCCGTCGCCGTACTGCTCCAGCACCTTGGACAGGTTGGCGCCATAGACCGTGGCGGCCTGGGTGGCATCAATCACGGCGGCCTCATCCACCGCCGGAACGATGGCGGTGTTGGTGGTCTCTCTCGGCTTGCGTGCCATTTAAATCTCCCGTGTGAAACGTTGTTCGACTTCGGCCAGGCGGCTCTTCGCCCGTGAAATGTTGGTCTGGTAGGCCAGGCTGATCTGCACCAGCTTCGGCCCCAGGCGCCAGCGCCCGGTCTCCTCGATCTGCTCGGCGATGCCCTTGGTCTTCAAGTTGGCCAGGTCGCGGGTCGTGGTGCCCGGCGCCACCTTCAGCGCCTTGCTGATCTCAGAGGGCGCCAGACCGTGGAATTCGTTGCCGGCCAGCATCAGCACCAGGTCGATCAGGCGCTGCTGGGAGTCGTTGGTGTAGTCGGTCGCCATGTCAGAAATCCAACTCCGGTTGGTCGGACTTCTTTACTTGCTCCCGCTCCAAGGCCAGCGCTTCCAGACCGCGGGTCAGGGCGGCTACGGCGTCCTGTTGCGTAGCGGTGCCCTGCATGAAAGCTAACAGGGCACCGATGGACTGGTTCAGCACACTCTGTAGCGCCGCCACATCCAAGGGCGCCGTGGCGCGACCGGTCGGTAGCGGGATGAACAAGCCGCCAGCCTGTACTGCCAGGTGGCGGATGACCGCCTTGCCGCCTGTAGCATGGAACCACGCCGCCAGTTGGTTGGCCGGCATCGTCCCCTCCTCCATCCGCTTGTAGAGATTGGCAGGGCTGAGAATCAGCAAGTCTGCCAGGCGTTCCACGGAGCGCTTCTTATCCCGTGCCGCCGTCCCCCTGTCATCTGCAAACGCGGTTGGAAGGCTGCTGAATGGGTAGTGGTAAATTTTCTGTGTCACTGGAAACTCCCTGCTACGGCCGGTTCGAAACAATCAGTCATTTGGAATAGATAAAAAGCTGTTTTGCTGGTGTAAAGTTCGGGGCGTCAAAGAACTGCGGAGAACGCCATGGAACGGGTTACTGAACTGGAGCACCGTCTCGCTTCCATGCGGACGTTCATGGGCATGCTGCTGGCCCACCTGGAGGACAACGGACTCATAGACCGGAACCTCCTGGAAGAGGATTTCTGGAAGGTGCAAGCGACATCACATTTATGTGAGCGATCTTCTGCAGACATGAAAGCGGTGTTCGCGATAGCCGATACGGTTGTGACG
>JBEBBF010000177.1:0-11890 GCA_041158545.1 Pseudomonadota bacterium
CGGGGCGAGCATCAGGCGCGGCAGACGGAGATTCGCAGCGACCTGATCGCCTGGCTGGAGCCGGAGCAGGCGCCGGCGCCGCTGGCGGCGTATCTCGGCCATCTGGAAAGCCTGCGCCAGGAGGCCAACCGTGCGTTGTGGCTGGGGCTGTTCGATTACGAGATCCACGCGGCGCTGTACCCGGATGGCGCCCATTACGGCCGGCATCTCGACCGTTTCCGCGACGACGACGCCCGGACGCTGACGGCGATCCTCTACCTCAACGACGACTGGACCGAGGCGGATGGCGGCCTGTTGCGCTTCTACCCGCAGGGCCTGGAAGGGCCGACGGTCGAGGTGCTGCCCAAGCGCGGCACCTTTGTTTCCTTCCTCTCCGCCGATTACTGGCACGAGGTGTTGCCGGCACGACGGCCGCGGCTGGCGCTGACCGGCTGGTTCCGCCGCCGCAAGTGAGCGCGGGCTGAAACCGCGCCCACGGCTGCGGCGCTCTGCGCCGTGGCGGGCCTGGCGTGATGGGTTGCGGCAGCTGTCCGGCTCGCCGTCCGCCAGCTTCGGGGTTTTCCCAGTGCCGAAAAGGCCCCGTTTTTCGATATAAACGGTATATACTGTTTATGTTGTTTCAAGGAGAAAAGCCATGAGTGAAAAAACCCCGCGTAGCCGCCGCGCCAAGGCGGCACCCGTCAATCCGGAAACCCCGGCCGTCGTGCCGGCGGTGGAGCCTGAAGTGGGGGGCGTGGTGACGGAAGCCGTGGCCGCCGCGCCGGTGGAAGCGCCGGAGCCGGTCACGCCCGAAGCCGAAGTGGTCGTCGCTGCCGAAAGCGCGCCGGCTGAAGCCGACAAGCCGGCGAAGGCCGCGAAAGCCGTCAAGGCCGCCAAGAGCAGCAAGGTCGAGAAGCCGGCCAAGGCGGAAAAACCGGTCAAGGCGCGCAAGGTGCAGCTGGTTCGCGACAGCTTCACGATGCCGGAAGACGAATACGCGCTGCTGGCCCAGCTGAAGAAGCGTTTGCTGGCGCAGGCGGTGGAAGCGAAGAAGAGTGAAGTGCTGCGCGCGGGCGTCGCGCTGCTGAACAGCCTGAGCGATGCCGATCTGGTCGCAGCCTTGCAGCGGGTGGAAGTGCTGAAGACCGGGCGGCCGGCCAAAGCGGCCTGATTTCTCCGCCCAGCTCCCCTTTCCGGGGTCAATCGATGCGGCCCGGCAGGATTTGCTGCCGGGCCGCATTTTTTGCCGGATTCGGCAGGGTTAAAATCCGCGGCCAGGGGGGAACGACATGACGGCAGCGGAGCAAGACAAGGAAACAGCGGCGCTGCCGCTGGAAACGACGGCACAGCCGCTGGAAGCGGGGCATTCCACCCTGCTCGGCCCCTGGGGCGAGGCCTGGGCCAGCCTGGGGCAGGAAGCCCTGATCGCCGTCGATAACCAGTTCCGCATCCTCCACTGGTCGGCCAACGCCGAAGTCCTGCTGGGCTGGGCCGCCGGCCGCGCGCTGGGTTTCGGGCTGGGTTCGGTGCTGTCCCTGTCCTCGTCGGTGATGAATGAACTGCGGCATACCCTGGCGCTGCACAAGGGGGTGCGCGATCTGCTGCTGCTGGCCCGGCGCATGGGCGGTGGCCGCTGCGAATTCCTGCTCAATGCCAGCGAGGTTTATGACGCCAGCCGGCTGCCGATGGGCTTTGTGCTGACACTGCGGCCGCTGGATCAGGCGCGCAAGGCGAGCCAGCTGCTGCCGCAACAATTCTTCGAACGCCTGCTCGACGACCTGCCCTTGCCGATCGTGCTGGCCGATGCGCTGGGGACGATACGCTTTGCCAACGCCCAGGCGCGCAGCCTGTTCGGGCTGGAGGCGGAGCAGCCCTGCTGCGCCAGCCTGTGCCTGGAGAGCCTGCTCGGTTGTCGCAGCCGCCGGGTGCTGTCCAGCCTGGTGCCCTGCTACTGGGAAGTCAGCCTGCACGGACAGCGGGTGGACATGACGGCGATGCCGCTGGCCCTGCTCGCGGACCTCGCCGACCATGTGCTTTACCTCGGGGTGCCCAGCCAGCCGCATCTGTCGCCGGAGCTGCGCAAGTTTTTCCGCGCCGTCGATGAAAACCTGTCCGGGGTGCTGATCACCGATCAGGCCGGCCGGATCGAATACGCCAATCCCCGGGTCTCGGAAATCCTTGGCTATTCGCCGCTGGAGCTGATCAACCGCGACCTGCTGGGCTTCATCGCCGGCAGCCACGCCGGCGTGCTGGACCCGGAGCGGCCGGAGCTGAGCCAGGGCAACCGGGAAGTGGATATGTTGTGCAAGGGCGGCGAGCACCGGGCGGTGCGGCTGGCGATTTCCGACATCCGCAGCGAGGGCGGCGAGGTCAGCAACTGGGTGGCGATCCTCGACGACATCTCGGCCCGGCGCAGCATGGAACAGCGGGAGCAACTCCTGCGCGAGCAGGTGGCGCACGCGGCGCGGCTGGCGGCGGTGGGGGAAATCGCGACGATGATCGCCCACGAGATCAGCCAGCCGCTGACCTGCATCGCCAATTTCAGCCAGGGTCTGCTGCAGCGGCAGAAGCGGGGCAAGGCCTCGCCGGAGGCGCTGCTCGATTCGCTGCAGGAGATTTTGTCCCAGGTGCATCGCGCCGACGGGGTGATCAAGAATGTCCGCAGCCTGGCGCGGCGGGGGGCGGCGCAGACCCAGACCCAGCCGGTCAACGCGCTGATCGCCGAGAGCCTGCCCGCGTTCCGGCTGCTGGCCCAGGGCAGCGGCGTCCGGGTCGAATTCGAGGCCGGCGAGGTGCTGGCCGATGTGGCGATGGACCGCAGCCAGATCGAGCAGGTGCTGATCAACCTGGTGAAAAACGCCATCGAAGCCAGCCGGGAGCTGCCGGGCGGCGGCGCCCGGGTCTGCCTGCGCACCCGGGCCGGCGAGCGGGGTCGGGTGCGGATCGAAGTCGAAGACCCGGCGCCGATGCCGCCGGCGGAGATTCTGGCGCGGCTGGGCGAACCCTTCTTCACCACCAAGGGTGAAGGCCTCGGACTCGGTCTTTCCATCAGCCGGACCCTGCTGGAAAATCACGGCACCCATCTCGACGTCCAGCCCTTGCCGGGGAGCGGCAAGATTTTCCACTTTGAATTGTCGGTCAGCCCATGAACCAGAATCCTGCCCACGCCTGTTGTTCGCCCCATGCCGCGCTGCGCCCGGTGGTCTATGTCGTCGATGACGATCCGGTGGTCCGCAAGTCGGTCGCCTTCCTGCTGGACATCCTCGATGTCGAGGTCTGCCCGCTGGAAACTGCCGAAGCCTTCCTCGCCACCTACCGCCCCGGCTGCGCGTCCTGCCTGATCCTCGACATGCGGATGCCGGGCATGAGCGGGCTGGAGCTGCAGGAGGAATTGCAACGGCGGCAGCTGGATATCCCCATCATCTTCGTCTCCGGCCACGGCGACATCCCGATGACCGTCCGCGCCATCCGCGGCGGCGCGCTGGACTTCCTGACCAAGCCCTACAGCGACCAGGATCTGCTGGACCGGGTCCAGGCGGCGCTGAAGCAGGACCGGGCGCGGCAGCAGAGCCGGCGGGAAATGTCGGCGCAGCGCGCCCGCTACGCGCTGCTGACCCCGCGGGAAGTGGAAGTCCTGAACCTGATCGTCCAGGGGCATACCAACAAGGAAATGGCCCGGCTGCTCGACATCAGCGTCAAGACCGTCGAAAGCCACCGCGCCCGGATCATGGAAAAGATGAAGGTCGAAAGCCTGGCCGAACTCTGCCTGGTCCGGCAGTCCGTGCTGGCCGACCAGGCCGCCGGCGAATAAGCCGGCCCCGAGCCAGCCCCGATCCGGTCCGCCCCGAACCGGCCAGCCCTTTCCCTCGCGGCCGGAGCGGGAGCCACGCCCTGGCGCGGCATTGATTCGGCTCCCGCTGCCCGCGACTCAGGGTTTACCCGGATTGCCCTCGCGAATCCACCGGATGCCGCGAATCCGGTCCGGCGCTTAGACTCTCCTTCACTACAAAGGCGCACCCCGTCAGGGATGACGCCACAACGGAGGAGACATCCCATGAACGTCCTGATCCTTGACCCGGATTTCCGGCGGCGCAAGCACCTGCAGGAAGCACTGTCCTGGTTCGACCAGCATTGCGCCGTCTTCGAGGCGGCGAATCAGGGCGAAGCCGACCACTGGCTGCGCCACAATCCCTTCGGCATCGTGCTGATAGGGCCGGAGCTGGAGATGGGCACGGTGCTGACCGTGGTTTATCTGCGCCGGCGCCTGCCGGGCGCCTATCTGGTCGTCTGCGACAACCAGTTCCTGCACCGGGGCGTGTCGCCGGGGCATCTGGAAGCCGCGGGCAGCAACCTGATCGTCGATCAGCGGATGTCGCCGTGGAAGATCGCCGTGCTGCTGCGGCCCTTGCTCAGCGTCACGGGGTCGCCGATTCCGGTGGCCGAAAACTGCATGGTGATGTCGGCCTGAATCCCTGGCCCCGGTGGCCGGGGCCGTCTGGCACCCCGCCGCGTTCTCCGCTCCGCGGCAAAAATGCACAACAAAAACGGCGTTGTCCCGAAAACCGGGGCAACGCCGTTTTGCCTTGGCGGGCTGGCCGGATCAGGCCAGACCCAGCGTCGGATAGACCGCGTCGGCGGCGAGGGGGCGGGCGAACAGGAAGCCCTGGGCCTGATCGCAGCCCAGCTCCTCCAGCACCGCCAACTGCGCGGCGGTTTCTACCCCTTCGGCCAGCGCCGTCATACCCATCGAGTGGGCCATCAGGATCGCGGTCCGGGTGACTTCCAGCCCCTGGCGGTTGTCCGCCGCGTCCAGGCCCTGGATGAAACTGCGGTCGATCTTCAGGCTGTGCAGCGGCAGCCGGGCCAGCCGCGCCAGCGACGAGGTGCCGGTGCCGAAATCGTCCAGACTGCTGGTGACGCCCAGGCCTTTCAATTGCAGCAGCGTCGTGGTCAGCGTGTCCGGGCCGTGGCTGTTGGCCCGTTCGGCGATTTCGATACGGATCGCCGACGGCGGCAGCTTGCCCGCTTCCAGATGCCTTTGCAGGTTGTCGCCCAGGTTCTGGCTGCGGATGTGTAGCGGCGAGATGTTCAGCGAGACCGGCAGTTCCGGCAGCCTGGCGCTGCGCCAGCGGTTGATCTGGCCGACGACGGTCTGCAGCAGCCAGTCGGTCAGCGGCAGGATCAGCCCGGATTCTTCCGCGGCGGGGATGAAATCCTCCGGTTGCACGTCGCCCAGCTCCGGGGAATGCCAGCGCATCAGGGCTTCGAGTCCGACCACCCGCCGGTCGGGCAGGCTGAACAGCGGCTGATAGACCAGCTCCAGTTCATTGCGGCCGTCCAGGGCCTGGCGCAGCCCGTGGATCAGTTGCAGCCGGGCATGCGGGGCCAGCCGGGTTTCCGCCGAGGTGAAGCAGTAGGTGTTGCGTCCGGCCTGCTTGGCCCGGTACATCGCGGCGTCGGCGCTTTGCAGCAACTGCACCGGGTCGTTGCCGTCTTCCGGGTAGAGGGCGATGCCCATGCTGGCGGAAACGCGGACGTCACGGCCGCGAATCTGCAGCGGCGCGGCCAGCGCGCTGCGGCAGCGTTCGACCAGCAGCTCGATTTCGCCGGGCTTGATTTCCTCGACCAGCAGCACGAATTCGTCGCCGCCCATCCGCGCCACGGTGTCCTGGATCCGCAGTTCGCCCTGCAGCCGGTCGGCCACGCTGCGCAGCAGCACGTCGCCGGTGTCGTGGCCCAGGCCGTCGTTGATGTCCTTGAAGTTGTCCAGGTCGATGAAGATCAGCGCGAAGCGGCTGTGATTGCGGCTGGCGCGGGCCAGGGCGCTTTCCAGGCGGTCGTTGAGCAGCGCCCGGTTGGGCAAGCCGGTCAGCACGTCGTGCAGCGCCTGGAATTCCAGGCGGCGGCGGGCTTCGCGCAGGCTGGAGATGTCGGAGAAGATCGCGACGTAGTTGAGCAGCTTGCCGTCCTTGTCCTTGATGGCATTGATCGTCAGCCACTCGGCGTAGATTTCGCCGTTCTTGCGCCGGTTCTCGATTTCCCCCTGCCAGATGCCTTCCCGCTGCAGCGCCTTCCACATGCCGCGGTAGTAATCGTCGTCGTGGCGGCCGCTCTTCAGCAGCGCCGGGGTTCGGCCGATCACTTCGTCGGCGGTGTAGCCGGTGATCTGGCAGAAAGCCTGGTTGACGGTGACGATGCGCTGCATCGGGTCGGTGACGATCACCGCTTCGGCGGCGCCGTTGATGACCCGTGCCGCCAGTTGCAGCTGCTCTTCGGCGTGCTGCTTTTCGGTGACGTCGATGGCGTGGATGCAGATCGCGCAGTTTTCGCCCTGGTGGTCATTGAGCGGGAAGCGGATGAACTGCAGCCAGCGCAGGCCGCCGCAGCAGACCGCGGAAGTCGTGGATTCCACCAGTTCCCGCCGCCGCAGCACGATCAGCTCCTCGTCGCGGAAATGCTTGGCCAACTCCGACGCCATGATCTTGTCGTCGAACAGGCCCTTGAGCTCGGTCTGCTCGGGGCAGAAGTAGCGGCGGTAATGCTCGTTGGCGTAGAGGTAACGCCCGGAGAGATCCTTGATCGCGACCAGGAAGGGGCTGTGGTCCAGCACCGCCCGCATCCGGCTCTCGCTTTCCTGCAGCAGCCGGCTGGTGCGCAGCAGTTCGGTCTGGTCGAGGAAGCTGAGGATGGCGCCGAGGGGCAGGTTGTCACTGCCGAAATTCAGCGTGATCCGCAGCAGGTATTCCCGGCCGTCGCCGGTCAGCTGGATGTCGCGGGGGCGGCGCTGCTGCATCGCCTCGCAGACCGCCTGGGCAAAGGGCTGCATCGCCACCGGCAGCATCAGGGTGTCCAGCCCCTGGCCGACCAAGCCGCGGTGCATCTTGAACAGCACTTCCGCCGCGGCGTTGAAACGGGTCAGCCGGGTGTCCTGATCCACCACCAGGATCGGCATCCCGACATTGTTCTGAATGCATTCGAGGTCGGTGTTGGTCCGGGTCAGGTCGGTGGATTTGACCTGCAGCTCCTCGTTGATCGTCAGCAATTCCTCGTTGGTGGATTGCAGCTCTTCGTTGGCGGCTTCCAGCTCCTCGTTGGTCGCCTGCAATTCCTCGTTGGCGGCCTGGACTTCTTCGTTCAGCGCCTGCATTTCCTCATTCGAGGTTTCCAGTTCCTCGACCAGGGTCTGCAGATGCTCGCGGGTTGCGGTCAGTTCGTCTTCCAGCTGCTTGCGGGAGGCATCGCCCTCCGGCGCCGGGGGCAATTCCTCGCTCGGGGCGTCGGCCGGGGTGAAGGAGACCAGGAACAGGCGCTCGCTGCTCTGCAGCGGCAGCGGATGCACCGCCAGCCGGATGAAATGGTGGGTGCTTTCGCTGAGCGGCAGGCGACGGCGGCCAATCACCGCGGCGTTGCGCTGTTCGCAATTGCGCAGCAGCGCCTGGACTTCGACCTTCAGTTCGCGGATCAGCAGGTTGCCGAGGTTCAGCGAGACCCGGCCGGGGGGAATCTGCAGGTAATCGTTGGCGCGGCCGAGGACGTGGACGATCTGCATCTGGCCATTGACCACGACACCGGGCGGGACGAACAGGCCCTGGACTGCCTTGCCGATTTCCTGCTCCCGGTTGGCCTGGCTGCGCGGTGGCGGTGGCGGCATGCTCGGGTCGCTGAACAGCGGGCTGAGGCCGGTTGCCAGCGCCGGCGGGCGGTTGGAGTCGGTGCGGCGGCGGAACAGCCGGGCGTCCTTGTTGCGGGCGGAAAACAGCAGGTCCTGCTGCGCGACGCTTTCCGACTTGCCGAGTAACAGGTAGCCCTCCGGCAGCAGCGCGTAATGGAACAGCGACAGGATGCGCGCCTGCAGCGCCGGCTGCAGGTAGATCAGCACATTGCGGCAGCTGACCAGATCCAGCCGCAGGAAGGGCGGGTCGAGCACCAGATCCTGGCGGGCGAAGATCACCACGTCGCGGATGGTCTTGACGATTTCGTAGCGGTCATCGACGACGCGGAAATAGCGGCGGATCAGCTCCGGGTCCATGTCGCCCAGCGAGGACAGGGAATAGACGCCGCGGCGGGCGACCTGCATGGCGTCCATGTCCACGTCGGTGGCGAAAATCTGGATGCGGAACTGGTCGAAATTGCCTTCCAGCTGCCGGTGCAGCAGGATCGCCAGCGAGTAGGCTTCCTCGCCGGTGGCACAGCCGGGCACCCAGATGCGCAGCTCGTCACCGGGTTTCTTGCCGGCGATGATCTGTTGCATCCCGCTTTCCAGCGCCTGGAAGGCGTCCCGGTCGCGGAAGAAGGACGTGACCGAGATCAGGATGTCCTTGGCCAGCTTTTCCAGTTCCGCCGGGTTTTTTTCCACCAGTTCCAGATAGCTGTCCAGCGTCGGGCAGCGGTTGGCGAACAGCCGGCGCTCGACACGACGCCACAGCGTGGTTTCCTTGTAGCCGGAGAAGTCGAGCTTGGTGCGGATGCGAACCTTGGACAGCAGCCGTTTCAGCGCGGTCAGCGGCAGTTCCTGGGTTTCCGCGACCGGCAGCACCGGCCGGGCCTGGGCCAGGCGCTCCAGTTCGGCGGCGATGTCCTCGGGCAGCTTGATCCAGTCCACACAGCCGGTGTCGATGGCCGATTGCGGCATGCCTTCGTAGCGGGCGCTGGCCGGGTCCTGGGCGAAGGTGAAGCCGCCGGAAGCCTTGATGGCGCGGATGCCGCTGGTGCCGTCGGAGCCGGTGCCGGAGAGGATGATCCCGATCGCGTCTTCCCGGCATTCCTCGGCCAGCGAGGTGAAGAACAGGTTGGCGGAGGGTTTGGGGATGGCCTCCCGCGGCGATTCGACCAGCTCCAGGCACCCATTGCGCAGCAGCGCGTTGCGGTTGGGCGGGGTGATGTAGATGGTGTCCGGCTGCGGCTGCTGGCCATGGACGATCTCGACAACCGGCAAGGGCGTCTCCCGGGACAGCAGCTGCGGCAGCATGCTCTTGTACGAGGGGGACAGGTGCTGCACGACGACGAAAGCCATGCCCAGGCCGGGACGCAGGCGGGAAACAAAGGAAGTGAGGGCTTCCAGACCGCCGGCTGAGGCAGCGATGCCCACCACGTACTGGTGATGCTGTTTTACGGCTTCCGGGGTGGAATTGCTGTCGGGTACGGCAGGCTTTTTATGTCGGGTCATGTTTTTCTCCACTGATTGGGCGCCTACGAACTACCAACTCAGTTGTTCTTGGTCTTGTTCCCTTTAGAATCGATTCTAAAGGGGGGGCTTGATGGAGACCAGCAGTAATCCCGGCGCTACGTCCGGGAAAACCCTTATTGTCGGTTATCAGCTCGACAAAAAGGATCGAATTATCGACGTGGCGGGGGATTGGGATCGCTTCGCCTTGGACAATGGGGCCGAGGAATTGATTCACGATGCGGTGATCGGGTGCTCGTTGCGCAGCTTTGTCAGCGGCGACATCACCCGGATGTTCCTGGATACCCTGCTGGCCAAGGTCCGGCTGAGCGGCGAGGCCATCAGCCAGTCCTATCGTTGCGATTCGCCGGGGGTCAAGCGCTTCATGCAGATGACCGTGCTGCCCGGCGACGAACCGGGAGGCATCGCCACCCGGCACCAGTTGCTGCGGGAAGAGGTGTTCGAACGGCAGCTGCAGTGGCTGGACCTGCGGACCGGCAAAAACGGCGGTCACCGGCTGCTGAAACGCTGCAGCATGTGCAACCGGCTCAGTGGCAACGGCCGGGATTTCATCGAACCGGAAAACTTCCTGCCGGAGCCGGCCCCGGCAGGCTACACCCTGATTTATCACGTCTGCCCGGATTGCCTGCAGCGGGTGCGCGGACGGCGCTGACTGCGGATGTGCAGCGGAGCGGCTTGCCCGGTGCGCCATGACGACGTCGGCCGCGTGCTGAAGGGCTTTGACGCCGCAATAAAAAGAGCCGCCTCTGCGGGCGGCTCAAACACTCCGTTGGGGCGGGGTGTGGCTCAGGCGGCGAGACCGTTCCCTTTGGTCTTGCCCGGTTGGGGCAGGGAACTGGTCAGAACCTGGGTCAGCTGGTTGAGCTGACGGCCCTGCTCGGCGGCCTGGGCCATGCCGCGGGCGGTCAGATCAATCCAGGAATTCAGCGTCAGCGCGATGGCGTCGGAACCGGCGGGGAACTGGGCGCTGACCTTGGCCTTGACGGCCTGGGCTTCGCCGATCACGTTGTCCTTATGGGCTTCGCCCAGCTTCAGCAGGTCTTCCATGTAGGCGGCTGCTGCACCGGCCAGTTCCTTTTGCACCGCGGCGAACTGGGCTTGCCATTGCTGCAGGGTTTCCAGCGTGGCGAGGAAGCCGTCCAGGCCCTGCGGTGCCTGCAGCAGTTGCTGGGCCAGTGCAGCCTGGGATTCCAGCGAGCGGCGGGCCAGCGCGAATTGCAGGGAATTGCACTCGATGGCCAGTTGCAGGGTCCGGTCAGCGGCGCGGCCGGAGCTGTCGCCCAGATTGAACAGCGGGGTCAGCGGATGCTTTTTCATGTTTGTCTCCTCCAGATGTAAGTTGCATTGGGGAGAATTTTAGTTGCGGTGCAACAAATGCCCATTCGGGGAAATCAGTAAAACCCTCAGGGTAAACCCCGAGCCTAATGAAAAACGCCCGCGGCGCCGGGGGGCGGGGCGGGCGTTTCCGGGAAAAAACCAGCTGAAAAGCCAGGTAATAAACCAAGTGAGCGCTGGCTGCAGCGCCGGGTCAGCGGACCAGCTTCTGGTTCATCTTCTGTTCGATGTTCGCCAGCGGCATGGCGCCGGGGACCCGTTCGCCATCGGCAAAGAACAGCGTCGGCGTGCCGGTGATGCCCAGCTTCTTGCCCAGCTCGACGTTCTTCGTGACCGCCGAGGTGTCGCAGTTTTCACCCGCGGTCGGCGGGATGTTTTCGGCCATCCATTCGTTCCAGGCCTTGGCCCGGTTGGCCGAGCACCACAACTGGCGGGCGCGTTTCCTGGAATCGTCGCCCAGGATGGGCAGCAGGAAGGTGTAGACCGTCACGTTGTCGGCGCGGAGCAGATCCTTGGCCAGCCGCTTGCAATAGCCGCAATTCGGGTCTTCAAAGGTCACCAGCACCCGCTTGCCGTCGCCGCGGACCTGCTTGATCGCCCGTTCCAGCGGCAGGTCGGTGAAGCGGATCGCTGTCAGCTTGTTCAGCCGCTCCTCGGTGATGCTCTGCATCGTCTTGGCATCGACCAGATTGCCGATGAAAAACACGGTCTGCTTTTCGTCGGTGTAGATGATCTGGCCATCGACGAACAGCTCGTAAAGGTCGAGGTAGCTGGTTTTGACGATGTGATCGACCTTGGTGTTCAGCCGGGATTCGACGGCCTTGCGCACCGAGTCCTCGTCAGCGTGGGCCAGGGTGACGCCCAGGCCCAGGGCGAGGGCCGGCAGGAATTTTTTCAGCATGGAGTCTCCAGGTTACAGGGCGCCCAGGGCGTAACGCACCAGGGCGCTTTTCAAAGGGGGAAGGGCGTTGGTCAGGTCCAGACCCAGATTGCGCAGCGGGCCGAGGCCGGGATAGTCGGCGCGGAACAGGCGGCGCAGGCTGTCGGTGGTGGTTTGCAGCAGGAAGGTTTCCTCGCGGCGGGCGCGCTGGTAGCGGCGCAGCAGCCGGGGTTCGCCGATGTCCTGCCAGGCCGGCGCGGTGGTCAGCAGTTCAGCCAGCACCCTGGCGTCCTGGAAGCCCAGGTTGATGCCATGGCCGGACAGGGGGTGGATGCCGTGACCGGCGTCGCCGACCAGGGCCAGCCGGGTGGCGACCGTCTGCGGCACCCGCATCAGCCGCAAGGCAAAGGCGGCGGCCGGGGTCAGCAGTTCCAGCTCGCCCAGTTGGTGGCCACCGGCCGCGGCGACCGCCGCGCAAAAC
The DNA here is from genome assembly GCA_041158545.1 of Pseudomonadota bacterium. GTDB lineage: Bacteria > Pseudomonadota > Gammaproteobacteria > Burkholderiales > Rhodocyclaceae > JBEBBF01. The sequence continues at coordinate 11,860 of JBEBBF010000177.1, forward strand.
TCGGCGGGCGGCAGGGCGCAGAGGGCGTCGG
>JBEBBF010000178.1:0-3477 GCA_041158545.1 Pseudomonadota bacterium
GCGTTCCACCGGCAGCAGGTCGCGCTTCGCGTCGAAATCGGCGGTATTGGCCAGCAGGAAGCGCAGCGTGTTGCGGATGCGGCGGTAGCCATCGACCACCCGCTCCAGAATCTTGTTGGAGATGCTCAGTTCGCCGGAGTAATCGGTTGCCGCGACCCACAGGCGCAGGATTTCGGCGCCGAACTTGTTCGACACCTCCTGCGGCGCCACCACGTTGCCCTTGGACTTGGACATCTTGTGGCCCTTTTCATCGACCACGAAGCCATGGGTCAGCAGCGCCTTGTAGGGCGCCCGGCCGTCGATGGCGCAGCCGGACAGCAGCGAGCTCTGGAACCAGCCGCGGTGCTGGTCCGAACCTTCCAGGTAGAGGTCGGCGGGATAGGCGTGCTCGCTGGCGTGGGAGCCGCGCATCACATGCCAGTGGGTCGTGCCGGAATCGAACCAGACGTCGAGGGTGTCGCTGAGTTTCTTGTACTGCGCGGCTTCGTCGCCCAGCAGGGATTGCGGGTCCAGACTGAACCAGGCTTCGATGCCGGCCTGCTCGATCCGCTGTGCCACGGCTTCGATCAGCTCCGGCGTCCGCGGGTGCAGCGCCCCGGTTTCCTTGTGCAGGAAGAAGGGAATCGGCACCCCCCAGTTGCGCTGGCGGGAAACGCACCAGTCCGGACGGGTTTTCATCATCCCTTCCAGCCGCGCCCGACCCCAGGACGGGAAGAACAGGGTTTCATCCACCGCCCGCTCGGCGGTCCAGCGCAGCGTCGGCGCGTTTTCGTCGGCCTTGTGCTCCATGCCGATGAACCACTGTGTCGTGGCGCGGAAGATGATCGGGGTCTTGTGCCGCCAGCAATGCGGGTAGCTGTGACGAATCTTTTCCGCCTTCAGCAGCCGGCCGAGGTGGCTCAACTCTTCCAGCACCAGCGGATTGGCTTCCCAGACGCTCTTGCCGGCCAGCTCGCCGACGGACAGCGCCGGGGTGTTGCCGAGGAACTTGCCGTCGTCGCCGACCGGGTTGCGCACCGGCAGGCCATAGACCTTGCCGATGTTGTAATCGTCCACGCCATGGGCCGGCGCGGTATGGACCAGGCCGGTACCGGCGTCGGTGGTGACGTGGGTGCCGCAGATGATCGCCACATCCCGCGGCTGGAAGGGGTGACGCAGCAGGATCAGCTCCAGCGCCGCACCGGTACAGGAGGCCACCACCCGGCCTTCCAGCTCGTAGCGCTTCAGGCAGGATTCCGCCAGTTCCCGGCCGAGGATCAGATGGCCGCGGGGGGTGTCGATCAGGTCATAGGTCAGTTCCGGATGCACGCTGACCGCCTCGTTGGCCGGCAGCGTCCAGGGCGTCGTGGTCCAGATCACCGCGGCGGCGCTGCCGCTGAAGTGGCTGAGGCCAAAGGCCTTGGCCAGCTTGTCGAGGTGGTTGTCATGTACCGGGAAGGCGACGTCGATGGCCGGCGAGGTCTTGTCCTCGTACTCGACTTCCGCTTCCGCCAGCGCCGAGCCGCAGTCCAGACACCAGTTCACCGGCTTCAGCCCCTGGTAGAGGTAGCCCTTTTCCAGGATGCGGCCGAGGGCGCGGACTTCGTCGGCTTCGGCCTTAAAGCTCATCGTCAGGTAGGGGTTGCCCCAGTCGCCCAGCACGCCCAGCCGGATGAAATCCTTCTTCTGCCGTTCGACCTGGGTCGCGGCGTAGGCGCGGCAGAGTTCGCGCACCTTGTCGCTGGCGATGCCCTTGCCGTGCTGTTTTTCGATCTGATGCTCGATCGGCAGCCCGTGGCAGTCCCAGCCGGGGACATAGGGCGCGTCAAACCCGGACAGGGTGCGCGAGCGGACGATCACGTCCTTCAGGATCTTGTTCACCGCGTGGCCGATGTGGATGTCGCCGTTGGCGTAGGGCGGGCCGTCGTGCAGCACGAAGCGGGGCCGGCCGGCGCAGGCTTCGCGAATCTTCTGGTACAGCTTCTTTTCCTGCCACTGGCTGACCCACTGGGGTTCGCGCTTGGCAAGATCGCCGCGCATCGGGAAGGGCGTATCCGGCAGGTTCAGGGTTTGTTTGTAATCGGCCATGACAGTCTCAGCACTGGAAAAATGCCCGCGCCGCGAGCACGTCGCGGCCAATCTGGGCTTTAAGGGCGGAAAGATCGGGGAACTTCATTTCGTCGCGCAGCTTATGGACGAAACGCACGGAAAGATGGGCGCCGTAAATGTCGCCGCTGAAATCGAAGAGGTGAATCTCCAGCAGGGTGCGCAGCCCGCCCAGGGTCGGACGGGTACCGAGGTTGGCGACGCCGAGACGCAGCCCGGTGCCGACGCCGGCCACCTCGACTGCGAACACGCCGGTCATCGGCAGCGGGTTGTGCTTGATCCGGATGTTGGCCGTGGCAAAACCCAGCTGGCGACCGATCTTGTCGCCATGGACCACCCGGCCATCGATGATGTAGGGACGCCCGAGCAACACCGTCGCCCGCTCCATGTCCCCCCTGGCCAGGGCTTCGCGGACGCCGGAGCTGGAAACCCGCTCATCCACGGCCAGCACGCTGCCCATTGCCTCGGCGGTAAAGCCCAGTTCGGCGCCCCGCTGCTGCAACAGCGCCAGATCGCCGGCGCGGCGGGCGCCGAAACGGAAATCATCGCCGATGATCACATGCCGGGCCTGGAGGCCACCGACCACCACGTCACGGATGAATGCCTCGGCGCTCAGCGCAGCGAAAGGCGCATTGAAACGGCAGACACAGCTGACATCGACGCCAAGATCGGCGAGCAATTCGAGTTTTTCCCGCAGCGTCGTCAGCCGAGCCGGGGCCTGCTGGGGGGCGAAGAATTCCCGCGGATGCGGCTCGAAGGTCAGCACGGCGGCCGGCAAGCCCAGTTCCGCCGCCTTGGCCCGCAGCCGGGCAATCAAAGCCGCATGACCGAGATGCACCCCGTCGAAGTTGCCTAGGGTCAATACGGTGGGCGTGGTCAGGGGTTGGGTGTAACCGCGAAGGACGCGCATGCGGGCGGCAGCCGAAAAAAAGCGTTGATTATAAAGGCAAGCCCCCGGCTTTACAGTGCATTGCAGCATTCTGGGCGGCGCCGGCGACCGGGACTGTTGGATCGGCGCGAATGGACGGCGCAGGGCGGAACCGCGCCAAGCTGCGGGAATTCAGCCGCGGCGCTGGCCCATCGCCATCGCCGCCTGCCGGGATTTGGCCAGCGGCGGATTGCGGGCGAAATATTGGCGGATGCCGCGCAGGAGGGCTTCGGCCATCTTGTCCTGATAGGCCTGGTCGTTGAGCCGGCGCTCTTCTTCCGGATTGGAGATGAACGCGGTTTCGACCAGGATGGACGGAATGTCCGGCGCCTTCAGCACCGCAAAACCGGCCTGTTCGACTTCGTTGCGATGCAGGGTGTTGATGCCGCCCAGCTCGCCCAGCACCGCCCGCCCCAGTTTCAGGCTGTCGTTGATCGTTGCGGTCATCGACAAATCGAGCAGCG
>JBEBBF010000179.1:0-3977 GCA_041158545.1 Pseudomonadota bacterium
CGAGCTGGCGCTGTGCGTCGGCACCGAATCGATGTCGCGCAACCCGGTCGCCGCCTACGGCCACCGCGCCGGTTTCCGGATGGGCCAGGTGGATTTCCGCGACTTCCTGTGGGAGGCGACGCTGGACCCGGTGGCCCGGGTCGGCATGGGCAATACCGCGGAAAACCTGGCGGTGAAGTACGGCATCAGCCGGGAAGAGGTGGATCTGTTCGCCGCCGAGAGCTTCGCCCGCGCCAACGCCGCCTGGGACAGCGGCTACTTCGCCGACGAAGTCGTGGCGGTGGAAAACAGTGAATTCCCGCTCGATGGCTATCACAGCCGCAACCTGAAGCTGGCCGACCGCTGCCCGCGCTTCGACAAGGACGAACACGTCAAACCGACGCCGCTGGCGACGCTGCAGAAGCTGAAGCCGGCGTTCAAGGGCGTCCAGACTGGCGGCAACAGCTCGGCCATCGTCGATGGCGCCGCGGCGGTGCTGGTCGCGTCCGGCGCCTACGTCCGCGCCCACGGCCTGAAGCCGCTGGCGCGGATCGTCGCCGGGGCTTCCGCCGGGGTGCCGCCGGAGATCATGGGCATCGGCCCGGCGCCGGCCATTCGTGCCGTGCTGGGCAAGGCCGGGCTGGGGCTGGCCGACATCGGCCGGGTCGAGATCAACGAAGCCTTCGGCGCCCAGTACCTGGCCTGCGAAAAGGAACTGGGGCTGGAGCGGGCGCGGGCCAACACCCGCGGCGGCGCGATTGCCATCGGCCATCCGCTGGCGGCCTCCGGCGTCCGTCTGACCCACACCGTGGCGCGGCAGTTGCGGCTGGACGGGCAGCAATTCGGCATTTCCTCCGCCTGCGTGGGCGGCGGTCAGGGCATTGCCGTGCTGCTGGAACAGGCCTGAGGAGACGGACATGCAACTTCAGGATGCCGTTTTCATCGTGACTGGCGGCGCCTCCGGCCTGGGGGCGGCGACGGTTCGGGTTTTTCATGCCGCCGGCGCCAAGGTGCTCATCGCCGACGTTGGCAGCGACAAGGGCGAGGCCCTGGCGGCGGAACTGGGCGAGCGGACCCGCTTTGCCCGTTGCGACATCACCAGCGAGGCCGAGGTGCAGCAGGCGGTGACGCTGGCACAGCAGGCCCTGGGCGGCCTGCACGGTCTGATCAACTGCGCCGGGGTTGGCCCGGCGTGGAAGCTGCTGGGCAAGGACGGCCCGCATCCGCTGGACGCCTTCAGCCGCACGGTGCAGATCAATCTGGTCGGCGCCTTCAACGTGGTCCGGCTGGCGGCGGCGGCGATGGCGGGGAATACCCCCAACGCCGAGGGCGAGCGGGGGGTGATCATCAACACCGCGTCGATTGCCGCCTTTGAAGGCCAGGTCGGGCAGGCGGCTTACGCGGCCTCGAAGGCCGGGGTGGTCGGGCTGACGCTGCCGCTGGCGCGGGAGCTGTCCCGCCACGGCATCCGGGTCAATACCATCGCGCCGGGCCTGTTCCTGACGCCGATGATGGCGGCGCTGCCGCAGGAGGTGCAGGACAGTCTGGGCAAAGCGACGCCGTTCCCGCCGCGGCTGGGGCGGCCGGAGGAATTTGCGGCGATGGCGCGGCATATCGTCGAGAACCTGATGGTCAATGGCGAGGTGATCCGTCTCGACGGCGCAGTGCGCCTGGCGGCGAAGTAGGGGGCGGCATGGCGAGGCTGATTCCGCCCGGCGACGTCGGGGCGCTGATTCCCAACGGGGGGACGGTGTACTGCACCGGCATGGGTCTGGCCGGCTTTGCCGAAGAGGCGGCGCTGGCGATCCGCGAATCCTTCCTGACGACCGGGCATCCCCGCGGGCTGACGCTGTATCACTCCACCGGCGTCGGCAACGGCCGCGACCGGGGCGTGCATCATTTCGCGCTGGAAGGCTTGCTCAAGCGCATCGTCGGCGGCCATTTCGGCGTCGGCGGGCCGGAGCTGATGCGGCTGATCATGGCCAACAAGATCGAGGCCTACAACCTGCCGCAGGGCGCGCTGGTGCTGATGCCGCGGCAGATTGCCGGGCGGCGGCCGGGCTTCATCACCAAGGTCGGGCTGGGCACCTTTGTCGATCCGCGGATCGAGGGCGGCAAGGTCAATGCCGCAGCGCAGGATGATCTGGTCGAGCTGCTGGAGCTGGACGGGGAGGAATGGCTGCGTTACCGGACGCCGAAGGTGGATGTGGCGCTGCTGCGCGGCTCGGTGGCGGACGAAAAGGGCAATGTGACGATGGCGCGGGAGGGCGTGCTGCTGGAGGCGCTGTCGATTGCCCAGGCGGCGCGGGCCAGCGGCGGCATCGTCATCGTGCAGGTCGAGCACATCGTCAAGAGCGGCACGCTGCATCCGAAAGACGTGAAGATTCCCGGCATCCTGGTCGATTATCTGGTGGTCGGGCGGCCGGAATACCACCTGCAGACTATGGGCACCTATTTCAACCCGGTCTACGCCGGCGACATCAAGGTGCCGACCCGCTCGCTGGCGCCCTTGCCGCTGGACGAACGCAAGCTGATCGCCCGCCGCGCCGCGCTGGAGTTGAAGCCGGGGGCAGTGGTCAATCTCGGCATCGGCATGCCGGAGGGCGTTGCCGCCATCGCCGCCGAGGAAAAGATCGAACATCTGCTGGCGCTGACGCTGGAAACCGGCCCGATAGGCGGCGTTCCCGCCAGCGGCCTGGATTTTGGCCACGCCGCCAACGCCGAAGCGGTGGTCGAGCAGCCTTATCAGTTCGATTTCTACGACGGCGGCGGCATCGACGTCGCCTTTCTCGGGCTGGCGCAGAGCGACCGCGACGGCAACGTCAATGTCAGCAAGTTCAGCGGTCGCCCGGTGGGCTGCGGCGGCTTCATCAACATCACCCAGAACGCCCGCAAGGTGGTGTTCTGCGGCACGTTCACTGCCGGCGGCCTGGAAATCGCCGTCGAGGACGGCCGGCTGCGCATCGTCCGCGAAGGCCGGAACCGCAAGTTCCTGGAGCAGGTCGAGCAGATCACCTTCAGCGGCCGCTACGCCGCGGGTGTCGGCCAGAGCGTGCTGTATGTCACCGAGCGGGCGGTGTTCCGGCTGACCGCCGAAGGGCTGGAACTGCAGGAAATCGCGCCGGGCATCGACATCGAGCGGGACATCCTGCCGCACATGGCCTTCCCGCCGCTGATCCGCGACGTCCGGACCATGGAAGCCGGCTTGTTCCAGCCGCACTGGGGGCAACTGGCAGCGGAGCTGGGCGCAGCCTGAGGCGCGGAGGGGCGGCTCGCGCTGCAGCGGGGTGGGAAAGTGGCAGCGGGGAGTGGGGCAGTGGCATCGGAGCGGGATGGCCGGGCCGGGGCTGAAACCGGCTCACGAGCCCGCGCTGTCGGCAGCGGCCACCGCCGCGGCGCCGGCTGGGCGATAATCCCGGCCCCGCTCTGGAGTGCTCCCATGTACGACATCGTCTTTCTCGACCGGGACACGGTGGTGGCTGAAGTCGGCCGGCCCCGTTGTCCGCATCGCTGGCAGGATTACCCGCAGACCCGGCCGGAAGAAGTCCTGCCCCGGCTGGCCGGCGCCCACATCGCGGTGGTGAACAAGGTGGAACTGCGCGCCGCGACGCTGGCGCAGCTGCCCGACTTGAAGCTGATCGCCATTTCCGCCACCGGCAGCAACAACGTTGACCTCGACTGGTGCCGCCAGCACGGCGTCGCCGTCTGCAATGTCCGCGGCTACGCGGCAACCACGGTGCCGGAACACGCGCTGATGCTGATGCTCAGCCTGCGCCGGCAATTGCTGGCCTACCGCAGCGACATCGCCGCCGGCCGCTGGCAACAGGCGCCCGGCTTCTGCTTCTTCGACCACCCGATCCGCGACCTGGCCGGCAGCACGCTGGTCATCGTCGGCAGCGGCAGCCTGGGCCTGGGCGTCGCCCGGCTGGCGGCAGCCTTCGGCATGCAGGTGCTGCGCGCCGAGCGCAAGGGCGCGCCGACGGTCCGCCCCGGCCATG
>JBEBBF010000180.1:0-2878 GCA_041158545.1 Pseudomonadota bacterium
TAGGCCACGGCTTCGTCGGATGAACGCATGTCCGGCTCGGAGACGATTTCCAGCAGCGGCGTGCCGGCGCGGTTGAGGTCGATCCCGGTCTTGCCGTGGAAGTCCTCGTGTAGCGACTTGCCGGCGTCTTCTTCCAGGTGGGCGCGGGTCAGGCGCACGGTCTTTTCGTAGGCCTTGTCGCCGCTGCCGACCTGGATGGTCAGGCCGCCGCCGATGACCACCGGCAGCTCGTACTGGCTGATCTGGTAGCCCTTGGGCAGGTCGGGGTAGAAGTAATTCTTGCGGGCGAACACCGATTTCTCGGCGACTTCGGCGCCGACGGCGAGGCCGAAGCGGATCGCGCAGCTGACCGCCTGCTTGTTCAGCACCGGCAGCACGCCGGGCAGCGCCAGATCGACGGCCGAGGCCTGGGTGTTGGGGGCGGCGCCAAAGGCGGTGGCGGCGCCGGAGAAAATCTTGGAGACGGTCGAGAGCTGGGCGTGGGTCTCGATCCCGATGACAACTTCCCACTGATTCATGAATGTCTTCCTGTCAGAAGCAGCGGCCGGACTTGGCTTCCACCATGATCGGCCAGAGATAACTGAATGCGTCGCCCTCGCAGGCTGCGGGGCAACGGGTGAAGGCGAGGGTGACCCGGTTTTCCTGTTCCCACATCCGCACCTGGCAGTCGCCTTCCTTGCGGGAGGCCAGCAGGACATTGGGCAGCTTTTCCTGCTGCGCGTAATCCTTGAGCTCGAACTGGCAGGTGCCGCGCTTCGGGATGCTGACCCGGGCGGAGAACTGTTTGACTTCGGCTTCCTTGACCCACAGCTTCAGGCTGGTGCGGGTGCCGCGGTCATCCCGATGCTCGCAGCGGGACTTGACGTTGAGCGGCCGGGTCGGCTGCGGGCTGATCTTGCGGCCCAGCAGGTACTTCAGCGGCGCGTTTTCCGGCCTGGCTGCGACCGGCGGCGCGGCTTCCTCGACCACCGGTTCCGGGATCGGCTCCGGTTCCGCAGCCGGGGGCGCCTGCGGAGGCGTCTGGGCGCAGGCGGCCAGCAGGGCCACCAGCGCGCCCGCGCCGAGACGGCGGATTCTTCTCCTCACGCCAGGCCATCCGGACGGCGGCGATGCCAGTCGGTGGCCTGCTGGTAGCCGTGGGCCACCCGCAGCAGCCGGGCTTCGTCGAAATAATTGCCGATCAGCTGCAGCCCCACCGGCAGGCCCTGGGCGTCGAAGCCGCAGGGCAGCGACATCCCCGGCAGCCCGGCGAGGTTGACGGCGATGGTGTAGATGTCCGACAGGTACATCTGCACCGGATCGCTGGCCTTGGCGCCGAGTTCGAAGGCGGTGGACGGCGAGGTCGGGCCGAGGATCACGTCGCACTGGCGGAACGCGGCGGTGAAGTCGTCGGCGATCAGCCGGCGGATGCGCTGCGCCTGCAGGTAGTAGGCGTCGTAGTAGCCGTGCGACAGCACATAGGTGCCGATCAGGATCCGCCGCTGCACTTCGCCGCCAAAACCCTGGGCGCGGCTCTTGCAGTACATGTCGTTGAGGTCGCCGTATTCCGGGGCGCGGTAGCCGTAGCGGACGCCGTCGAAGCGGGACAGGTTGCTGGAGGCTTCCGCCGGGGCGATGACGTAGTAGGCGGGGACCGACAGGTGGGCGTTGGGCAGGTCCACTTCGACCATTTCGGCGCCCAGCGCCTTGTACTGGGCGATGGCGGCCTGGATGGCGGCCATCACTTCCGCGTCGCAACCATCGCCGAAGAAGGCCTTGGGCAGGCCGATGCGCAGGCCGGCCAGCGGCAGGTTCAGGTCGCGGCTGTAGTCTTCCTGCGGCCGGTCGAGGCTGGTGGAGTCCCGTTCGTCAAAGCCGGCCATGGCGTTGAGCAGCAGCGCGCAGTCTGCCGCCGAGCGGCCCATCGGGCCACCCTGGTCCAGCGAGGAGGCGAAGGCGATCATGCCGTAGCGGGACACCACGCCGTAGGTCGGCTTCAGGCCGGTGAGGTTGCACAGCGCCGCCGGCTGACGGATCGAACCGCCGGTGTCGGTGCCGGTCGCAATCGGCGCCAGGCGGGCGGCGACAGCGGCGGCGGAACCGCCGGAGGAGCCACCGGGCACCCGGCGGGTGTCCCAGGGGTTCTTCACCGGGCCGAAGTAGGAGGTTTCATTCGACGAGCCCATCGCGAACTCGTCCATATTGGTCTTGCCCAGGGAAACCATGCCGGCTTCCTGTTCGATCTTGCGGATCACCGTGGCGTCGTAGGGCGAGACGAAGTTGGACAACATCTTCGAGCCGCAGGTGGTCAGCCAGCCTTCGGCGCAGAAGATGTCCTTCTGCGCGATCGGGATGCCGGTCAGCGGGCCGGCGTTGCCGGCGGCGATCCGGGCGTCGGCGGCGCGGGCGGCGGCCAGACTTTTCTCCGGATCGACGGTGATGAAGGCGTTGAGCTCAGGGTTGAGACGGGCGATGCGGTCGAGGTAGAGCTGGGTCAGTTCGACGCTGGAAATCGCCTTGCCCTGCAGGGCGGCGGCGAGTTCGGACAGGCTTTTTTCGATCATTCGATTACCTTGGGCACGAGGTAGAGGCCGGCTTCGGTTTCGGGCGCGACGGCCTGATAGGCGGCGCGGCGGTCGCTTTCGCTGACCGCATCTTCCCGTAGACGCTGGGAGAGATCCTGGGCGTGAGCCATCGGCGCGATGCCGCTGGTGTCCACGGCCTGCATCTGCTCGATCAGGCTGAAGATGCCGTTAAGGTGGTTCTGGGTGGTCAGGGCAGCGGCATCGTCGAGTTCGATGCGTGCCAGTACCGCGACGCGGCGGACCTGTTCAAGGGTGAGCGACATGGGTGTCTCGCTTGGGCAAAAAAGACCTTTGCTGCACTGCAAAAAGTCGTA
>JBEBBF010000181.1:0-6050 GCA_041158545.1 Pseudomonadota bacterium
CTGCCGCGCCCACCTGGCTCCCGCCCGCTGATTTCGCCGCAGCCCCCTACGCCGCCATGTCCCGCACCAACCTCTACGCCTCCCCGGAAGACGCCGAAGCCGCCTTCTACCAAGCCATCGCCAATGCCGACCTGGACGCCCTGATGTCCCTGTGGTCCGAGGACGAAGAGGTGGTCTGCGTCCATCCCACCGGGCAACAGCTGACCGGTCTGGCCGCGATCCGCGAAGGCTGGCGCCAGGTCTTTGCCGTCGCCCGGATTCGCATCGACTACACCCCGGCGATGCAATGGCAAGGCATGCTGCTCAGCGTCCATCACGTGATGGAAATGCTCTACGTCGGTGGCGAGGACCACCCCAGCGGCCCGCTCCAGGCCACCAACGTCTTCGCCCGCGGTGCCCACGGCTGGCGCCTGGTCTGCCGCCACGTCTCCGCCAGCAGCGGCCAGACCGACGACAGCAGCGAAAGCCGCATCCTGCACTGACATGCCGCCGCTGCCCGCGGAAATCTTCAAGGCTTACGACATCCGCGGCATCGTCGGGCCGCGCTTCAACGTCGACATCGTTCACCAGATCGGTCTGGCGCTGGCCGCCGAAGCCCGGGAGCGGCAGCAAACCTGCTGCGCCGTCGGCCGCGATGGTCGCCTGTCCAGCCCGGCACTCAGCGCCGCGCTGATCGAGGGACTGAACCGCGGCGGCATCGATGTCATCGATCTCGGCATGGTCCCGACGCCGGTCAGCTACTTCGCGGCGCATCACCTAGGCTGCCACAACTGCGTCGCCGTCACCGGCAGCCACAACCCCCCGGAATACAACGGCCTCAAGCTGGTGCTGGCCGGCGAAACCCTGGGGGGACCCCGGATACAGGCGCTGCGCCAGCGCATCGAAGCCGGCGCCCTGCCCGAGCCCGGCGGCGGCCAATGCCAGAACCTGGACATCGCACCGGCCTACCTGCAGCGCATCCTCGGTGACGTCAAACTGGCCCGGCCGCTACGGGTGGCGTTGGACTGCGGCAATGGCGTCGCCGGCCCGCTGGCGCAAGCCCTGTTCGCTGGCCTGGGCTGCACACTGCTGCCGCTGTACTGCGACATCGACGGCCACTTTCCCCACCATCACCCCGACCCTTCCCGCCCGGAAAACCTGCGCGCGCTGCAGGCCGTGCTGCGCGAAGGCCGTGCTGACATCGGGCTCGCCTTCGACGGCGATGGCGACCGGCTCTGGGTCGTGGCCGCCGACGGCAGCGTGATTTACCCGGACCGGCTGCTGATGCTGTTCGCGGCCGACGTCCTCAGCCGAGTGCCCGGCGGCGAGGTCATTTATGACGTCAAGTCGACCCGGCTGCTGGCACCCTGGCTACGCCAGCACGGCGGCCGGCCGCTGCTGTGGAAAACCGGGCATTCCCTGGCCAAACTGAAATTGAAGGAAGTCGGCGCCCCGCTGGCCGGCGAGCTGAGTGGCCATTTCATTTTCGGTGAACGCTGGTATGGCTTTGATGACGGGCTCTACGCCGGTGCCCGGCTTCTCGAGATCCTCGCCCGCCATCCCGACCCCGGCGCGCTGCTGGCGGCGCTGCCCCAGGCGCACAGCACGCCGGAAATCCAGATTCCGCTCGCGGAAGGCGAATCCGGCAATCTGGTCGCCCAGCTTCTGGCTTTGCCACCGCTGCCTGGCGAAGTGGAACGGTTCACGCTCGACGGGCTGCGTATCGATTTTGCCGACGGCTTCGGCCTCGTCCGCGCCAGCAACACCACACCGATGCTGACGCTACGCTTTGAAGGCGACACGCCAGCGGCGCTGGCGCGGATTCAGGCGCTGTTCCGGGCGCAGTTGGCCCAGCTGCTGCCGACACGAGCCCTCGGCTTCTGAGCCGCGTCAGGGCTTCAGCAGCGGCCCGCTGAGGTGTGCACGCAACTCCCCATCCAGCGCATCCAGCACTTCCGCGTCCAGGCTGCCGTGGGCGGCGTACAGCGCGACCCGCTGCCGGAATGCCGTCAGGAAGGCCTTGGCCAGCTCCAGTTCCGCATCCAGGTAACGTAATTCCACCTGCGCCACCTCCCCGCGGCTGCGCAAACCATGCTGCAGGCCCATGCGCCCCGCCTGCAGGTTTTCCCGCGCCGCTATCGCCGCACTCTGGGCGGCACCGTACTGACCGAGCGCACTGCGATAACCATAAAAAGCCTTGCGCAGCATCTGTCCGACTTCCCGCCGGCTTTTTTCCAGTTGCAGCCGCGATTTTTCCAGGCGATGGCGTGCCGCCTGTACGGCTGCATCGGTGCTGCCCCCGGCAAAGATCGGAATGTTGTATTCCAGGCCAATCGCGTTGGTGGCGTAGCGGGTATTGAGGGTGCTGAGGGTTTCATTGCCGCTGTGGGTCCGGCTGGCCACGGCATCGAGCGTCGGCAGGTGCCCGCTGCGCGCCTTGTCGACTTCCTTTTCGGCAACCTCGAACCCCTGCTGCTGGATCAGGATTTTCGGATGCTGCACCAGCGCACTTTGCAGCCACTCCTCCAGTTCCACACCAAAGCCGGGAATCGGGGTGTCCAGCCGCAGGAAGAGGGGACGGGGCGCGGGGACGTCAGTGCCGACCAGCGCGACCAGATTTTCCCTGGCGTTGGCCAGCTGTAGCCGTACATCCAGGGTCCGGGTCTGCACCGCATGAAAATCCGCCCTTGCCTGGGCGATGTCGAGCTTGCTGCCTTCGCCTTGTCGCAGGGCCACTTGTGCCTGCTCCAGGCGCTCCCGCGCCAGCCGTTGCCGCTTTTCCTCGACGAAAACCTCTTCGCCCAGTTGCAGCACATCGAAATAGGCCTCGACCAGGCGGTTGACCAGGTCGATCGCATCCAGTCTGACCTGATATTCCCCCCCCTCCGCCCGAGCTTCCGCCTGTGCCATCTGGGCACCGACCGCGGGCCGGTACAAAGCCTGGCGAGCAACCAGACGGTGGGCGAAGGACCGGTATTCCTGCGGCTGGGTCGTCGTGCCGGCCACGCCGGTGGTGGTGACTTGCGCATCATTGCGGTAGCGGCTGCCAGCAAGATTGACCTGCGGCAGCCAGGCACCCCGGGCCTGGCGGATTTCCTCGCGCAAGGCCGCGGTTTCCGCCTGGCTGGACAGAACCCCCGGATCCTGCAGCAGTGCTTGCCGGTACAGATCGCCCAGTTCTCCGGCTGGAGCCCCGGTTGCGCCCAGGCCGGCCAGGATCAGCAGCAGACGCCAAACGGCTTTCATCGTTCGAGCATCGCCCCCGAAACCCGACTGAGCAGCGGCTTCAACAGATAACTGAGCCAAGGCCGGGACCCGGTCTTGACGATGATGCTGACCGGCATCCCCGCTTGCGGGTGATTTTCACCCAGCCGGCGCATGCCCTCCTGTGTGATGCCGACCCGGGTCAGGTAATAAGTCTGGTTGTTCGCCGGGTCCGTGACCACATCGGCGGAGACTGAAAGAATCTCACCTTCGGAAACCGGGGTCGTCGCCTGGTTGAAGGCTTCAAACCGGACATCGACCTTCAGTCCCGGCTGCACCCGGTCGATCAGCTGGGGCGCAACCCGCCCTTCGACAATCCACTGCTCGTGCAACGGGGCGATGTCCATGATCTTGCTGCCCGGAGTCACCACGCCACCTATCGTATGGGCACTCAAGCCGACCACCATGCCGGCCACCGGCGCTTTGATCACACTCCGCTGCAGCACATCCTGGCCGACCAAGCGCTTTTCTTCCAGCGACGCCAGCTCCCTTTGCAGGTCAGCCAACTGGGTCGCGACCTCCTTGTCGAAATCCGCAAGCCGGAGCGTGATGCGCTGCCGGGTTTCCGCAGCGGCTTTCAAGGTTCGCTCGATGTTTGCCCTGGCCTCGTCACGGCCAGCCTGGGTTTCGGCAAAGCTGCGCTCCATTTCAGCGGTCCGGTTGCGGGGAAGATAGCCCTCCTCACTCATTGCCCGCATCCCGACCAGTTGTTTTTCCAGCGACTGGGCCTGCTCCCCCTTACTGGCCGCAACCGCCTTTTGTCCCTGCAACTGGGCCTCCAGCTGTGCCAGCGTCTGCCGCAACACCCCTATTTCAGCTTCCAGCGCCTGACGGCGCTCCTGGAACAGCCGGGTCTGCGCGGCTACCGCCGCCTGAATCTCCAGCTCTGGCGCCTGGGTCAGCTCGGGCGGAAACAACAACTGTTTGAGCCTGGCCTGCTCGGCCTGCAATCGCAACACTGCGGCCCGGACGACGAAGTACTGCGCCCGGATCGCCGCATTGTCGGCTTGAGCCTGCCGGGCATTCAGCCGCAGCAAGGTCTGGCCGGCTTCCACCTGCTGGCCTTCCCGCACGGCAATCTCCTCAACCACGCCCCCCTGGGGATGCTGGATGGTCTTGCGATGGCTCTCGACGATGACTAGCCCCTGGGCCGGCACCCCCTCATCCATCGGGATCAGCGCCGCCGCCGCCAGCAGCAAGGCCACTAGGCCAGCAATCAGGCCGACACTGCTGCGCACCATCTGCCGCTCATCGTCGGGCAACGGCGGGGGCGGCGTGTCCTGGGTTTCGGGTGCCATGCCGGAAATCATGCCGGGTCTCATCTGCGTCTCATCCTTTCCCGCCCTGGGGCAGGGCGGCAGGATTCGCCGCGCCGGCAGCCTGGGGATTCTGCGCAGCGGCCAGCCGGGCCAGCACCTGTTCCGTCGGGCCGTACAGTTGCAGCTGCCCGTCGTTGAGCACCAGCATCTTGTTGGCGACACCGATCAGATTGCGTCTATGGGTCACGACCACGATGGTCGCTCCCCGCGCCCGCGCCTGTTGCAAGGCCTGGAGCAAGGCGGCCTCGCCGGCATCGTCCAGATTGGAATTGGGTTCATCCAGCACCAGCAGCGCCGGTTCCCCGTACAGGGCGCGGGCCAGACCGATGCGCTGGCGCATGCCACCGGACAGGAAGCCGCCACCGTCGCCGACCGGGGTGTCGTAGCCCTGAGGGAGGCGTAGGATCAGCTCATGCAGGCCGGCGCTTCTCGCGGCGACAATCACGGCCTCCGGGTCGGCCTCGGTAAATCGGGCAATGTTTTCGGCAACACTGCCGGCAAACAGCTCGATATCCTGCGGCAGGTAGCCAATCGCATCCCCGAACACTTCCCGCGGCCAGTTGCGCGAATCGGCGCCATCCAGCCGCATTGCGCCACTGACCGGCAGCCAGACTCCGGCCAGCAAGCGGGCCAGCGAGGATTTGCCGGCACCGGATGCGCCGACAACCACGACGCAATCCCCGGGTGCGGCGGCGAAGCTGAGTTGCTTCAGGGCAGGAATTTTCGAGCCAGGCGGCACCACGCTAACCTCTTCGATACGTATCTGCCCCTTGGGCCGCGGCAGATTCATCACCGGCTTTTCGGCAGGGATCGTGTTCAACATCGTGCCCAGTCGCTGCCAGGCAGTCCGCGCTGTCAGAAATTGCCGCCAGTTGCCGATCACCTGCTCGACGGGCGCCAGTGCCCGGCCCATCAGTACCGAGGCGGCAATCATCGCACCACCCGAAATCTGGTTATCGATGACCAGCCACGCCCCCAGCCCCAAGGACAGGCTCTGCAAGCTGGTACGGCAGAAGCGGGTCCCGGCACTGATCAGCGCAACCCGGCGCCCGCCCTGGTGTTGCCAGGCCAGGCCAGCGTGGTAGCGCTTTTCCCAACGTTGGCGCAAGCGCTGAATCATGCCGTGTGCGGCGATGACTTCAGCGTTCTGCAGGTTCTTTTGGGCAAACGCCTGGGCCAGCGCCGATTCCTTTGCCGCCAAGCCGGTAGGTCGTTGCGACACCGCCTCAGTCAGCGATGTGAGGATCAGCAGCAGCATGGCACCGACCAGGGCCAGCAGTCCCAGCCAGGGACTGACCATGAACGAGACCAGGATATAGACCGGCGCCCAGGGCACGTCGAGGAATGCGGTGATACCGCCGCCGGAAAAGTACTGACGCAGCGTATTCAGGTCGGCAAAGCCCTGCATGCCCACCGATGAGCCCCCGTTGAGCGCCGCGGTGAAGGTGGCATCGAACAGCCGCCCCCGCAGCATGCCGTCGAAACGGA
>JBEBBF010000182.1:0-3733 GCA_041158545.1 Pseudomonadota bacterium
CGTCATCAAGAACGTGCCGACCGAGGCCTTTCAGATGGATACCCCGGACGGTCGCGGCGCGCTGAACTACTCGATCCGCCGCCCCGTCGGCGTGGTCGGCGTGATCTGCCCGTGGAACCTGCCGCTGCTGCTGATGACCTGGAAGGTCGGCCCGGCGCTGGCCTGCGGCAACACCGTGGTGGTCAAGCCCTCGGAAGAAACCCCGCAGACCGCCGCGCTGCTGGGCGAAGTGATGAACGCCGCCGGCGTGCCCAAGGGCGTCTATAACGTGGTGCATGGCTTCGGCCCCGGCTCCGCCGGCGAATTCGTCACCACCCACCCGGATGTGAACGCCATCACCTTCACCGGCGAAACCCGCACCGGCTCGGCGATCATGAAGGCCGCCGCCGTCGGCGCCCGTCCGGTGTCGCTGGAAATGGGCGGCAAGAACGCCGCCATCGTCTTTGCCGACGCCGACTTCGACGCGGCGATTGAAGGCACGCTGCGCTCCTGCTTCTCCAACTGCGGCCAGGTTTGCCTGGGCACCGAGCGCGTTTATGTCGAGCGGCCGATTTTTGACAAGTTCGTCGCCGCGCTGAAGGCCGGCGCCGAGGCGCTGAAGCATGGCGTGCCGGAAGACCCGGCCACCGGCATCGGCCCGCTGATCTCCCAGGAACACAAGCAGAAGGTGCTGTCCTACTACGCCAAGGCCGTGGCCGAAGGCGCGACGGTGGTGACCGGCGGTGGCGTGCCCGACATGCCCGGCGATCTGGCCAACGGCGCCTGGGTGCAGCCGACGATCTGGATCGGCATCGGTGACGATTCCTCCGTCGCCCGCGAGGAAGTGTTCGGCCCCTGCACGCTGATCCAGCCCTTCGACAGCGAAGAAGAAGTGATCCGCCGCACCAACGACAACGTTTACGGCCTGGCCACCGCGGTATGGACGCAGAACCTGGCCCGCGCCCACCGGGTCGCCGCCCGGATCGATGTCGGCCTGGCCTGGGTGAATTCCTGGTTCCTGCGCGACCTGCGCACCCCTTTCGGTGGCTCCAAGCAATCCGGGATCGGCCGCGAAGGCGGCGTGCATTCCCTGGAGTTCTACACCGAACTCAAGAACGTCTGCATCAAGCTGTAAGCCCGGTCGCCGAACATGTCCAATCCCGAAATCGCCCACAGCCTCAGCGCCAACGGCATCGTGACCAACTATCACGATGCCGGCAGCGGCTTCCCGGTGCTGTTGATCCACGGCTCCGGCCCCGGCGTCTCCGCCTGGGCCAACTGGCGGCTGGTGATGCCCAGACTGGCGGCATCGCGGCGGGTCATCGCCCCGGACATGGCCGGCTTCGGCTACAGCGAACGCCGGGGCAGCCAGGACTACAACATGGACGCCTGGGTCGGCCAGGCCCTGGGGCTGATGGACGCCCTGGGCCTCGCGCAGGTGGATCTGGTCGGCAACTCCTTCGGCGGCGCGCTGGCGCTGGCGCTGGCGATCCGTCAGCCGCAGCGGGTGCGCCGGCTGGTGCTGATGGGCAGCGTGGGCGTGCCGTTTGCCATCACCCCGGCGCTGGACGCGGTGTGGGGCTACCAGCCCTCGCTGGCGGAAATGCGGCGGCTGCTCGACCTGTTCGCCTTCGACCGCAATCTGGTCAATGACGAGCTGGCCCGGCTGCGCTTTGAAGCCAGCATCCGCCCCGGTTTCCAGGAGTCCTTCGCCGCGATGTTCCCGGCGCCGCGGCAACGCTGGGTGGAGGCGATGGCCAGCACCGAAGCCGACATCCGCGCCTTGCCCCACGACACCCTGGTGATCCACGGTCGCGACGACCAGGTGATCCCGCTCAGCAATTCCCTGACGCTGGCGCAATGGATCTCCCGCAGCCAGCTGCACGTCTTTGGCCGTTGCGGCCACTGGACCCAGATCGAACACGCCGAACGCTTCGCCCGGCTGGTGGAGGATTTCCTCGCCGAGGCGGACCGGGCCGGCAACCCTCAACCCTGAAGAAAGCCTGAATCCGCCATGGACGCTTCCCAGATTGACCAACTCGGCGACGAACTCTACGCCGCCCTCAGCCAGCGCCGCACCGTCTCGCCGCTGACCAGCCGCGGCTTCCCGATCACCATCGAGGACGCCTACCACATCCAGCAGCGCATGCTGTCCCGCCGCCTTGCCCAGGGCGAAAAAGTCATCGGCAAGAAGATCGGCGTCACCAGCAAGGTCGTGATGCAGATGCTGGACGTCTACCAGCCCGACTTCGGCTACCTGCTCGACGGGATGGTCTACAACGAAGGCGAATCGATCCCGATGGACAGCCTGATCCAGCCACGGGCCGAAGGCGAAATCGCCTTCATCCTGAAGAAGGACCTGCTCGGCCCCGGCGTCACCAACGCCGACGTGCTGGCCGCCACCGAAGGGGTCATGGCCTGCTTCGAGATCGTCGATTCCCGCATCCAGGACTGGAAGATCAAGATTCAGGACACCGTCGCCGACAACGCCTCCTGCGGCGTCTTCGTGCTGGGCGACCGGGTGGTCGATCCGCGCAAGCTCGACCTGTCGCTGTGCGGCATGGTGGTCGAGAAGAACGGCGAAATCATCGGCACCGGTGCCGGCGCCGCCGCGCTGGGCAGCCCGGTCAATGCCGTGGCCTGGCTGGCCAACACCCTGGGCCGTCTGGGCATCCCGCTCAAGGCCGGCGAAGTGATCCTGTCCGGTTCGCTGGCGCCGCTGTTCCCGGTCCAGGCCGGCGACAGCCTGCGTGTCTCCATCGGCGGCATCGGCGGCTGCTCGGTCCGTTTCGTCTGAGGCGACGACGATGGATCTCCAGATTCACGGCAAACGGGCGCTGATCAGCGGTTCCACCGCCGGCATCGGCTACGCCATCGCCCAGCGGCTCGCCGCCGAAGGCGCGGCGGTCTGCCTGAACGGTCGCGACCCGGCAAGGCTCACCGCCGCCGTCGCCCGGCTGCAGGCGGAATTCCCCGGCGTCACGGTCAGCGGCATCGCCGCCGACCTGGGGACCGCTGCGGGTTGCGCCGCGCTGACGGCGGCGCTGCCCGAGGTGGACCTGCTGATCAACAACCTGGGCATCTTCGCGCCCAAAGCTTTCCTCGACATCCCCGATGCCGACTGGCAGCGGATGTTCGAAGTCAATGTGATGAGCGGTGTCCGCTTGTCCCGGCATTACCTGCCGGCGATGCAGGCGGCGGGCTTCGGCCGGATCGTCTTCATCTCCAGCGAATCGGCACTGCAAACCCCCAGCGAAATGGTCCATTACGGCACCAGCAAGACCGCGCAGCTGGCGGTCGCCCGCGGCATCGCCGAGGGCTGCATCGGCGGCGGCGTCACGGTCAATAGCGTGCTGCCCGGCCCGACCCGCTCCGAAGGGGTCGTGAGCTTTTTCGCCGAGTGGGCCGCCACCCAGGGCATCAGCGTGGCCGATGCCGAACAGGCGTTTTTCCGCAGTGGACGCCCGTCGTCCCTGCTGCGCCGCTTCATCGAGCCGGCGGAGGTGGCCAGTCTGGTGGCCTATCTCTGCAGCCCGCTGGCGGCGGCAACCCATGGCGCTGCACTGCGGGTCGACGGTGGCGTCGTCCGTAGCGTGGCCTGAAAGTCGCAAGACCTTGAAAGGAAGAGACAGCATGAAAAAAATCAAATGCGCGCTGATTGGTCCCGGCAACATCGGGACGGATCTGCTGTACAAACTGAAACGCAGCCCGGTGCTGGAGCCGGTGTGGATGGTGGGCATTGACCCGGAATCCG
>JBEBBF010000183.1:0-2622 GCA_041158545.1 Pseudomonadota bacterium
GCTGATTCCGCTGGCCGGCAGCATGGAAAAGATCACGCCAATGCTGCCGCTGGGGCAGCTGGCCCAGGTGCAGCTGCGCAGCGGCGCCCCGGCGATCCGGACGGAAAACGCGCTGCTGGCGGCGTATATCTACGTCGATATCCGCGAGCGCGACATCGGCAGCTATGTGGCGGCGGCGCGGCAGGCGGTCAATGAGCAGGTGCATTTCAGCCCCGGCAGCTACGCCACCTGGAGCGGCCAGTTCGAGTACATGGAGCGGGCCAGCGCCCGGCTGAAGCTGGTGGTGCCGCTGACCTTGCTGATCATCTTCGTGCTGCTGTACCTGAATTTCCGCCGGATCAGCGACACCTTGATCGTGATGCTGTCGGTACCCTTCGCACTGGTCGGGGGCATCTGGCTGATGGCGGCGCTGGATTACCAGCTTTCCGTCGCCGCCGCGGTGGGCTTCATCGCGCTGGCCGGGGTCGCCGCGGAAACCGGGGTGATCATGCTGATTTATCTGGAACAGGCCTGGCAGCAGGAACTGGCCCGCGCCGCCGGGGAAAACCGCCCGGCCAGCCGCGCCGACCTGCACCTGGCCATCATGAACGGCGCCGCGGAACGGGTCCGCCCGAAATTGATGACCGTCTGCGCCATCACCGCCGGGCTGCTGCCCATCCTGTGGAGCCACGGTACCGGCTCCGAGGTCATGAGCCGCATCGCCGCGCCGATGGTCGGCGGCATGCTTTCCTCTACCCTGCTGACGCTGGCGATCATCCCGGCGATTTACGCCTGGGTGAAGGGTCGGGGTCTGAAGGCTTAGCGAGGAGCGGGATTGCGCGGCGTGCCGATGCGCGATCCCGCCTGCAACCCCATCAATTCAGGGGTTTGGAAATGTCGTCCGGGTTGGCGCGGTAGTCTGCGCTGTCCGGCGGGCAGCTGAGTTCGCTGCCGCGGGCCCAGGGTTTGTCCACAAAGGTCTGCCAGTCGCGGGCGTTGGCCGGGTAGTTTTCCTTGCCGGTGGGGTCGCCGCAGGTTTCAGCGGAAACGGACTGGCCGGGGCCAATGGCGACCACGGCGCCGGCCTTCAGCGTGCATTTGGCGACCCAGGTCAGGTCATTCCAGGTCTGGCAGATTTCGTAATTGCTCCGGTACTGGCCGACGCTGCCCACCGGCGCGTCGTAGGCCCACCAGCCGCCGAGGCGGTTGGTGTTGCCGCGGGCATCCCGCTTGTCCGGGCCGTTCCACATCCGGTAAACCGGGATGTCCTCGGTGATGCGAACCACCAGGGCTTCGGAAACACCGCCCATCCCCGCAGGCTTGACGGCGTTTTGCACCATAGCCCGGCCGTAATCCGGCTGGGAAGCATCGAGAACCACGGCCTTGCCTTGCAGCTGCGGCGGCAGTTCCAGGGCCTGGACGGATGCGGCCAGCGCCAGCGTCAGGGTTGCCAGGGCAAATCTTTTCATGTTGTTTTCCTTGTCGGTTTCAGATTTCCAGGGTCAGCGCCGGCGCCCCGTTGATCGGGAAAGCGCCTTCGCCGCGGGGGGTCCGGATGCCGTAGTTTTCCCCGGCAGTCCAGGCTTCGTTGTCGTCGAGGCGCAGCCGCTCGGCCTGCTGCACCGTCAGCCCCTGGGGTGTCACCGCCACCCCGGTCGGCGACCACAGGCTGAGAACGCCCGGCTGCCCCTCACCGCTGTCATGACAGAGCACCAGCTCCAGCCTGTCCCCCGCCTCCCGAATCTCGGTCAGCCGAAACGCCTGATCGTGGGGGCGCACCACGGCAAACCGCCAGAAACGAATCGCCCCGAAACTGCGCTGCAGAAAAGTCTCGCGCAGGTGCTGCGCCATCTCGGCCAGGGAAAGGGAAGCTGAATTCATGTCATCTCCGTCAAAACGCGGGGGAAGCGATGGCTCACATAGCCTTGATCCGCTCCGGACTCCTTGGGCGTCAGCTCACCAAAGACCACGGCAGAACGCAATAGCATTCTCTAATCCGATCAAAGTTTGGGGAACATCAAATTAAGGTACCACTCAGCAACTCGATAGCCCGCCGCGCCGCGGACGGCGGGCTATCGGAACCAACATCGTTTCGGCAACTCCTCTTGCAACAAAATCTGGGCTTGGCGTTAGATTGGTAACTTTATAGACCGTAACATCCTCAAAATATTTATCTATAATGGAAATTTTTCTTTCTTCAAAGAAAGGTTTGGCGCAAAAAAAACCAATAGCACCATCCTGCGCAAGAATATTTGAGGCAATGCAGCAGAGTTTGTCAAGATCGGTATATTTTTCACCAAGCACCGAAAATGCGTCATACATAATAGCATCGCATTCTTGTTGCCGGGAAAGCGAATCTTGCCACAGCTGTTCAATAACATAGGTCGATTTCAGCTCATCCTCCGATATCCGCTGACGAGCCTCATATGCAATTAAGGGATGCGCTTCAATTATTATGTGCTTCTTTGCCGCGAACCTGGTTGCAACCTTAGAAAACAAACCCATCCCATAGCCAATCTCTACAAGGCGCCTACCAGAAATATTGAGCCTTGAGGCAAACTCCACCCAAAGGGGGATTTGCCATTCATAAGCAACTGGCACATCGTTAAGTGTCCAATGACCTTCATTTTTTTTTAATTTAGC
>JBEBBF010000184.1:0-5997 GCA_041158545.1 Pseudomonadota bacterium
CACCTCCGGCTCGACCGGGCGGCCCAAGGGCGTGGAAATCCCGCAGCGGGCGCTGCTCAACCTGCTGTACGCGATGGCGCAGCAGCCCGGTTGCGGCGAGAACGACACGCTGTTCGCCGTGACCACCATTTCCTTCGACATCGCGGCGCTGGAACTCTTCCTGCCGCTGCTGGTGGGCGGCCGTGTGGTGATCTGCCCGGCCGAAGCGGCCAGCGATGGCTTCCAGCTCCTGGCCGGGCTTGAGGCCAGCGGCGCGACGCTGATGCAAGCGACGCCCGCCACCTGGCAACTGCTGCTCGAAGCCGGCTTCGAATCCCGGCCCGGCCTCAAGCTGCTGGTCGGCGGCGAGGCGCTGCCGCGGCCGCTGGCCAACCGGCTGCTGGCCGGCGGCGGCGAAGTCTGGAACATGTACGGCCCGACCGAAACCACGGTCTGGTCGTCCTGCGCCCGGATCAGCCAGGGCGAAGCGCCGATCAGCATCGGCGCGCCCATCGCCAACACCCGGTTTTACGTGCTGGACCGCCATGACCAACTGCTGCCGCCCGGCGTCCCCGGACAGCTGCACATCGGCGGCACCGGCCTGGCCCGCGGCTATTTCGCCCGGCCGGCGCTGACCGCCGAGAAATTCATCCCCAACCCCTTCGGCCCCGGCCGGCTGTACCGCACCGGCGACCTGGCCCGCCGCCTGCCCGACGGCACGCTGCTGGTGCTGGGCCGCAGCGACCATCAGGTCAAGCTGCGCGGCTACCGGATCGAGCTGGGCGAGATCGAAGCCCGGCTGCAGGCGCTGCCCGGCGTTGGCGCCGCCTGCGTGCTGCTGCGCGAAGACCAGCCCGGCCAGCGCCGGCTGGTGGCCTACTGCAGCGGCAGCGCGCCGCTGGACCCGGCGACGCTGCGTGCCGGCCTGGCGAAGGATCTGCCCGACTACATGCTGCCCACGGCCTGGCTGCAACTGCCGAAGCTGCCGCTGTCGCCGAACGGCAAGGTGGATAGGGCGGCGCTGCCGGCGGTGGAAGCCGGGGCGGGCGAGGCGGATACCGCCTTTGTCGCGCCGCTGGGCGAGCTGGAAACCCGGCTGGCCGCCATCGTCGCCGAGGTCATGGGGCTGCCGGCGATCAGCGCCACGGCCGATCTCTTCGAGCTGGGCGCCGATTCGATCCACCTGTTCCGCATCACCGCCCGCGCCCAGCGCGCCGGGCTGGCGCTGACGGCACGGCAGCTGTTGCAGCTGCGCCATGTCCGGGCGCTGGCGGCGACGCTGGCGCCGGCGTCGGAGTCGGAAGCCGCGACCCCGGCCGCAGCCCAGCCGGAACGGGCCACCGGCCTGCGCCGCATCCACAAGGTGCGGGCGGCGCAGGTGCTGGCCGACGACGAAACCGTCAGCGAATGAACTGAAACGGCGCCGTCCCCGGTCGGGGCGGCGTCCTGAACAACGTCATCACAGGTGTCCCCATGTTGCCGACCCCGGATTGGCTGGAACTCCCCGAGCCCGTCAGCACTGCCCGCTTGCAATATCCCTGCGCCCTGGCCCAGCGCCGTTTCTGGGTGCTGGAACAGATGGCGCCGGGCAATCCGGCGCTCAATGTCGCCGTGCGCTGGCGGCTGGAAGGGGCGGTGGAGGCCGCGCAGCTGGAAAAGGCGTTCCGGCTGATCCTGCAAAGGCACGAGATCCTGCGCAGCGGCCTGCATACCCGCCAGGGCGAGCCGGTGCAGATCGTCGAACCGGCGCTGCCTTTCCACATCCCGGTGTTCGACCTCAGCGAGATGGCCGCCGACGCGGCGACGGCGGAGGCCGAGCGTCTGGCCGGGATCGAGGCCGTCGCGCCGTTCTCGCTGAACCAGCCGCTGCTGCTGCGGGTCAGCCTGATCCGTTTGCCGGGGCAGGCGGCGGTGCTGCTGCTGACCGCCCATCACGCCATCTGCGACGGCTGGTCGATTGGCCTGCTGGCGGCGGAAATGGGCGAGATTTGCGCCGCCTGGCATCAGGGGCGGCTGCCGCAGTTGCCCGAGTTGCCGCTCAGTTACGGCGATTTCGCCGCGTGGCAGCAGGAATGGCTGGAGAGCGGCGAGCTGGCGGCAGACATCGAATATTGGCGCGGCGCGCTGGTCGGGCTGCCGTATTTCGAATTGCCGCCGGACCGGCCGCGGCCGCCGCAGCGGGGCAGCCAGGGCGCCATCGTCTCGCGGCTGCTGCCGCGCAGCCTGAGCGACGGGCTGACGCTGCTGGCGCGGCAGCAGGGTTGCACGCTGTACATGCTGTGCCAGGGGGTGTTGCTGACCCTGCTGCACCGCTACAGCGGCGAAACCGATCTGGCGCTGGGCACCCAGGTGGTCGGCCGCGACGAGGTGGAAATCGAAAATCTGGTCGGCCTGTTCATCAACACGCTGGTGCTGCGCCACCGGCTGGACCCGGAACAGCCCTTCACCGCCCTGCTGCAGCAGGTGCGCGAGGTGGTCGGCGGCGCGTTCGAGCATCAGCACATGCCGCTGGAGCTGGTGATCGAGATGCTGAAGCCCCGGCGCGACCCCAGCCGCAACCCGCTGTTCGCGATCAATTTCATCTTCCAGCGTTCGTTCATTGCCAACCAGGATTACGGCGCGTTCCGGCTGATCGACCTGCCGTCCCATGTCGCCGGGGCGATGTACGACCTCAATTTCTTCATGGTCGAGCGCCCGGAAGGCTGGCGCTTCTCCTGCGAGTGCAATACCGAGCTGTTCAGCCCGGAAACGGTGGCGGCCCTGCTGCGTCACGGGGAAAACCTGATGCGGGCGGTGCTGGCGGCGCCGGAAACGCCCTTGGCGCAGCTGGCGCTGCTCGACGGCCGCGAGCGCCAGCACCTGATTCACGACTTGAACGCCACGGCGCAAAGCTACCCGCGGGACAAGACGCTGCCGCAGCTGTTTGCCGAGCAGGTGGCGCGGACGCCGCGGGCGCCGGCGCTGCTCTGCGGCGGCCGGACGCTGAGCTACGAGGAGTTGGCCGAACAGGTGCATCGCCTGGCGCATCTGCTGCACCAGCGCGGCGTCGGGCCGGGGCAGCGGGTCGGGCTGCTGTTGAAGCGCTCGCCGGAGATGGTGATCGGCCTGCTGGCGATCCTGCACAGCGGCGCGGCCTACGTGCCGCTGGACCCGAACTATCCGGTTGAGCGGCTGCGTCATGTTTTCGCCGACGCCGGGATGGCGCTGCTGCTGAGCCGCGCCGAAGTGCTGCACGGGCTGGACCTGGGCGAAGTGCCGCGCCTGCTGCTCGACGAAGCCAGCAGCGAGTGGCAACGCCAGCCGGCGACCCCGCTGCCGGCCTGGCCGGAACCGACCGGCGCCGCCTATGTGATCTACACCTCCGGTTCCACCGGCAAGCCCAAGGGCGTGCAGATTCCCCACCGGGCGCTGACCAACCTGCTGTGGGCGATGCGCCGGCAGCCGGGCCTGGGCAGCCACGACACGCTGCTGGCGGTGACCACGGTGTCCTTCGACATCGCGGCGCTGGAGCTTTTCCTGCCGCTGATCGTCGGCGCCCGGCTGGTGCTGGCGCGGGAAGAAGAGGCGATGGACGGCCGCCAGCTGCTCTGGCTGCTGCAACAGCATCGGGTGACGACGTTGCAGGCCACGCCGGTGACCTGGCAATTGCTGCTCAACGCCGGTTGGCAGGGCGACCCCTCGCTGCGGATGCTCTGCGGCGGCGAGGCGCTGCCGCGGCCGCTGGCGGAACGTCTGCTGCAACAGGGCGACGACCTGTGGAATGTCTATGGCCCGACCGAAACGACGATCTGGTCTTCCGCCTGCAAGGTGGTGCTGGACGACGGCCCGGTGCGGGTGGGACCGCCCATCGCCAATACCCAGTTCCATGTCCTCGACGCCCGCGGCGAGCTGGTGCCGGAAGGCGTGGCCGGCGAGTTGTACATCGGCGGCGACGGTGTGGCCGACGGCTATTTCGGCCAGCCGGAGAAGACCGCCGAGCGCTTTGTCCCCGATCCCTTCCACCCGCAAGCCGGCGCCCGGCTTTACCGCACCGGCGATCTGGTGCGGCGGCGGCCGGGCGGCATGCTGGAATTCCTCGGCCGCGCCGACCATCAGGTCAAGCTGCGCGGCTTCCGGATCGAGCTGGGCGAAATCGAAGCGGTGCTGCAGGCTGACCCGGCGGTGGAAGAAGCCGTCGCGATGCTCGGCCAGGACGAGCACGGCGAAGGCGCGCTGTGGGCCTACGCCGTCGCCCGCGCCGGCAGCGGCGAGCCGGAGGCGCTGAAAGCCCGCTGGCGGCAGCAGCTGCAGGCCGAATTGCCCCTCTACATGCGGCCGCAGGCGCTGGTGCTGTTGCCGGCGCTGCCGCGCACGCCCAACGGCAAGGTGGATCGCAAGGCGCTGCCGCCGCCGGGGCCGGAAACCGTGGCTCCCGCCGTTGCGCCCGCGGTCGTCGCGACCGCTGGCGACGCGCTGGAAGACCAGCTCGCGACGATCTGGGGCAGCATCCTCGGCCTCAGCCGGGTGGACCCGGAGGCCAACTTCTTCGAGCTGGGCGGGCATTCCCTGCTGGCGGCGCGGATGCTGGCGCGGATCGACGAACGCTTCGGCCGCCATCTCAGCCTCAACGACCTGCTGAAATTCCCGACGGTGCGCGCCCAGGCCGGGCTGTTGCGCAAGTTCGGCCGCCGTGCCGAGGACTTCCCGCAGATCGTCAAGCTGCAACCCAAGGGTCAGGCGCCGGCGCTGATCGCGCTGAACAACACCGGGATTTACTACCTGCTGGCGCAGAAACTCGGCGAAACCCAGCCCTTCATCTCGCTGCAGCTGTTCGACCCCGCCTTCCCGCGGGAGCAACTGCCGGCCAACCTGCAGGAAGTCGCCGCCGGCTACGTCCGCCTGATCCGCCAGGCTCAGCCCCAGGGACCGTACAACCTGCTCGGCTGGTGCATCGGCGCCGCGCTCGCCTTCGAAGCCGCGCAGCAGCTGCGTGCCGACGGCCAGGTCGTCGCCAATCTGGTGCTGGTCGATGGCTGGGTGCCCGGCTACATCCGCCGTATGCCCTGGCTCAAGGGCGTCATGGTGCAGAACTACTACCGCTGGCGCGGCATCGCCGCGGAAATCCGCCAGGTCACCCACGGCGAAAAGAGCCTGGTTGCCGCGCTGGCCTACCTGTATGGCCGCGCCCGCGACAAATTCCTGCGCACCTTCCCGCGGCTGACCCGGATCGGCCGCATCGCCGCCGGCAGCGACACCCCATCGGCGGAAAGCTACGACCAGTGGCTGTTCGGCTACATGCGCAGCGTCACCCAGCAGTACGAACCCAGCACCTACCCCGGCCGCATCCACATCCTCCGCTGCGACCGCGACCCGGACGGCCCCTGGCTGGACCGGGACATGGGCTGGGGCCGCTACGCCCGCGAAGGCACCCACGTCTGCACCGTCCGCGGCAACCACTACACCATGTTCCAGGACCCCGGCGCCGGAGAAATGGCCGACTACCTGCAGCGGGTGTTGCGGGGGGAGTGAGCGGCACCTTGCCGTGACCTGGAGTCAAGTTTCAGGAGACTCCAGGGAAAGTCAGGAAAGGCTTCCGTCACTAGGCTTCGGAGCGGAAGTCGGCGTTTTGCCGACTTCTCCCAATCTCTGCCTGGAGCCATCATGAAAAAAATCATTGCCCCGACCCGCCTGCTGCTCTCCCTCGCCGTGGGTGCTTGTTTCTCCGCCCAGGTTCATGCCGATGCTGCCGTGACTGCCGCCGCCCTTGGGGGGGTGTTTGGGTTTGCAGCCACAAAAATGCAAGGGTCGAGTGTGGACCTTGGTGTTTCCCAATATGGGGTGGTGAAATATCAGGAGTTGGATTGCGAAAAATTGAAGCAGCCGCATGGTGCAGGATTTATCAGCAATTGCGAAAAGGTAAAGTTGAATGTATTGAGCCGGTTTGATAATTCGACTGATAGGGAAGGGGTTGAAGCTAATGTGGTGCCGGGCGATGTGGTTAATGTGTATTTGAAGAATATCGTCGCACAAAAGGATGCA
>JBEBBF010000185.1:0-5098 GCA_041158545.1 Pseudomonadota bacterium
ACCTCAGCAACGCCCGCCAGATCACCCAGGCCCGCAGCGCCCTCGACGCCTTCGGCCAGGCCACCGTCGCGGTCCGCGCCGGGGACAGCCGGCTGGTCTGGCAAACCCCCCTCGCCCGCAAGCTGCTGCATCACTGGTTCGCCAACCCGGAGAGCGTCGCCCCGGCCGAGCTGCTCGCCTGGCTCGCCGCCGCCCAGCGCGCCCGCAGCGAAGGCCGGGACGCGCCGCCGCTGCTGGCCAGCCACGCCAACCGCCGGCTGCTCGCCAGCTTCCACGACCGCAGCGACGAGGACGAATGGCTGATCGTGCTCCGCGAGGAAAACGACAGCGCCGCCATCGACAGCCTGCTCACCGCCTTCGGCCTGACCCAGCGGGAAGCCGAAGTCCTCTACTGGGTCGTCCAGGGCAAGACCAGCAAGGACATCGGCGACATCCTCGGCAGCAGCCCGCGCACCGTGAACAAGCACCTCGAACACATCTTCGAGAAACTCGGCGTCGAAACCCGCACCGCCGCCGCCAATCTGGCGATGGGCAAGATACGTCCGGGCTGACTGGATCAGGCCGTTGCCTGAAATCCGCCTGTTTCAGTGATCCGTAGAAAGCGCATCGCTGACGTGGATAGGCAGTTCCAAACCGCGCAGCGGATCAACCACGGCCTCGATCGTCAAGACGGGAACGCTGGCGTTGATACTGCCGAAAATCGTCGCAAAGGCAATGTCCGCCGCATCGCGGCCTGTGCCTATCCTCACAAACCCCATGGGCACGGCCGTGCCCGATGGGTCGAAAAGGTACCAGCGGTGACCGAGATAAACCTCAACATAGGCGTGAAAATCGGTTGGCCCCAGGGCCGGGTCGGCACCGTAGTCCAGGCCGGAGGAAAAGCGTGCCGGAATATTGAGGGCCCGGCAGATTGCAATCATCAGGTGGGCGAAATCGCGGCAGACGCCGACACGCTGGCTCAACGTGTCCATTGCCGAGGTGCTGAAATTACTGCTGCCTGAGGTAAAGCGAAGATGCTGGTTGACCCAGCTGCGAATGCTATCGACACGCCCATACCCTGGTGGAATGTGGCCGAACTCCCGATTGGCCAGCGCCTGTATTTTGTCGGATTCGCAATAGCGACTGGGATAGAGGTAGGGCAGCACATCGGTCGGAAGTGCATGAATGGGCATTTCGATCAGGTGTGCCGGACTGTCCCAGTGGTGCCCGATTTCGACCTCGGCCTGGTAGTTGACCGTCAGTCGCCCCGTTTCGGCGCGTAGGCGCAACAGCCGGTTGCGGTGCAAAGCATCGAAATGGAAATGCTGCGCCACGGCTTGATTGATGTGCAGGGATTCAGAGATGACCCGCTGGCAAGCGGTGGTCGCAGCCTGAATGTTAAAAACGAAATCAGCGGGTTGCGACAATACGTTGTAGGCCAGACTGACAGAGTAGCGAAGACGGATCATTTTGCCGGAGAGGGGGGAGAGAAAGTCGGCGTGCACCGTTGCCCGACCGTCCACCCACTATACGCAAGGTCCGCTCAGAGCGGTTTGGTAATATCGGACAACGTAGGCAGACCTGTCCTCATCAGCAATCAGGAGCACAACATGGGCGTCAGAATCATCGGGCTGATCCGTCTGAAAGACCCCGCGGCTTTCGAGCAGTATCGTCAGCGGGTCGGCGCCACCGTCGCGCTCTATCAGGGGGTCATCGCAGCCCGGAGCAGCATCGACAAGACCTATTGGAACGAGCCGGACGGCGCGGGCTATTCCGCCTTTGTCGAGCTGGAATTTCCCTCGGCGGCCGCGGCCGACCAGTGGGCGGCGAGTCCGGAATACCAGGCCATCGTGCCGCTGCGCGCCACGGCGATGGACCTGACGCTGGTGCGCCTCGGCGAAGGCTGAGCGCCCGCCCTGCCCGGCGCCTCGCCCCCGTTCACCCCCTACGCAATCTGACGTATTTCTCCTCCGCATACCCGGCCGTAATCTGGCGTTGCACTGCAACAACGCATTCCTTCCCGATTACCCTGCTGAGGAGCTTCCATGATCCATCGCCGTAATTTCATCAAGGCCACCGTGCTGGCCGCTGCCCTGTCCACCTTTGGCATGGCCGCGCAGGCCGCTGAAACCATCAAGGTCGGCATCCTGCACTCCCTGTCCGGCACCATGGCCATTTCCGAGACCGCGCTGAAGGAAACGGCGCTGATGACCATCGAGGAAATCAACAAGGCTGGCGGCGTGATGGGCAAGAAGCTGGAGCCAGTGGTGGTTGATCCGGCGTCCAACTGGCCGCTGTTCGCCGAAAAGGCCCGCCAGCTGCTGACCAAGGACAAGGTCTCCGTGACCTTCGGCTGCTGGACCTCGGTATCCCGCAAGTCGGTGCTGCCGGTGTACAAGGAACTGAACGGCCTGCTGTTCTACCCGGTGCAGTACGAAGGCGAGGAACTGGAAAAGAACGTGTTCTACACCGGCGCCGCGCCCAACCAGCAGGCGATTCCGGCCGTGGAATACCTGATGTCCAAGGACGGCGGCGAGGCCAAGCGCTTCGTGCTGCTGGGCACCGACTACGTCTATCCGCGCACGACCAACAAGATCCTCCGCGCCTTCCTGAAGTCCAAGGGTGTCGCCGAAGCCGACATCATGGAGGAATACACCCCCTTCGGTCATAGCGATTACCAGACCATCATCGCCAAGATCAAGAAGTTCGCCTCCGAAGGCAAGAAGACCGCCGTCGTCTCGACGATCAACGGTGACTCCAACGTGCCCTTCTACAAGGAACTGGGCAACGCCGGCCTGAAAGCCACCGATGTGCCGGTCGTCGCCTTCTCCGTCGGCGAAGAAGAACTGCGCGGCGTCGATACCAAGCCGCTGGTCGGCCACCTCGCCGCCTGGAACTACTTCCAGTCGCTGAAGAACCCGGAAAACACCAAGTTCATCAAGATGTACAAGGACTGGGCCGCGAAGAAGAAGCTGCCGAACGCCGGCACCGTCGTCACCAACGACCCGATGGAAGCCACCTACATCGGCATCCACATGTGGGCGCAGGCCGTCGAGAAGGCCAAGTCCACCGACACCGACAAGGTCATCGCCGCGATGGCCGGCCAGACCTTCAAGGCACCGTCCGGTTTCGAAGCCAAGATGGACGAAAAGAACCATCACCTGCACAAGCCGGTGTTCATCGGCGAAGTGAAGGCCGACGGTCAGTTCAACGTCGTCTGGAAGACCTCCGGCCCGGTCAAGGCCCAGCCGTGGAGCCCGTTCATCGCCGGCAACGACAAGAAGAAGGACGAACCGGAAGGCAAGTAAGCCGCGGCTGCAATGCCGACTGCAACACCCACTGCAACGGGGGCCGCGGCCCCCGTTGTTCATTCCCCCGGCCGCCCCAGTTGCCGCCGCCGCACCAGCAGCACCAGCATCAACAACACGCAGCCGGCGACCATCGCCGCCGGAAACAGCACCGTCGCCACGGCATAACGTTCCTGCGCCAGCACCACGATCAGGTTGCGCACGCCGAAGACCGCGTAAAACGCCAGCGATTCCGAGTAGGGCGTCAGATACACCTTGCGGAAGGTCGGCCCGAAACCCAGCAAATCCACCACCGTCAGCACCACCACCGCCCAGGTCGGGTCCGCGGTGAAGTACCACAGCGGCAGCGAGGACATCGCCGCGACAAAGAAATACCAGTCGCCGCGGGTGATGCTGATGTCCGCCCGCCGCCGGAAAGCCAGCACCGCAATCAGCCCGGTGATCGCCGCCGAAACCGCAATCGGCCAGCACCCCACACCGCCGCCGGCCTCCAGCTGCGCCCAGAACACCACCCCGGTCGTACTCGCCCACACCACCCAGGAAAACACATGCGGCTGCGTAGTCCCCACCAGGGTCCCGCGCACATAGGGATAAAACCCCGCGAGGGTCAGCAGGATCGCGATGACACTGAGGATTTCCTTGAGCGGCACGGGCGGGAATCCGGAAACTCAGGCTTCCGCCGCCGGATTACGGAAAAACAGCGTGGCGGCGCTGCAAGCCGGGCAATCGAGGAAAAACTCCAGCCCCTTTTTGCGGACGCGGGCGGCTTCGCCGCATTGCGGACATTTCTCGCGGATGGGCTGATTGGCCTGACAGCTGCGGCAGTGGAAGTAATACGAATAGCCGTAGCGAATCTCCAGCTCCCGGCTCTGACACTCGCCGCAGACTTTGTCCTGGGCCAGCGCGGCCGGGACTTCGCCGCCGGCCAGCTCGGGCACCACCGGCGACGCCACGGGTGCCGGCGCGGCGGGCGTCACCGCCGTTGGCGTTGGCGTTGGTGCGGGCGGCGGCTCCGGTTGCGGCGCGGCGACAACTGCCGCGGCCGGCGCCTCGCCGGCGGGCAACAAGGGCCGGTGGGCTTTGAGCAGGAAGTCGCCGATCTTGTCGAGGTTGGCCCCGACAAACCAGGGCCGGGCCCGTTGCGCCTGCAACTCGGCGATCCGCGCCTGGATGCGCCCGGCAACCAGATCGGCCTTGCAGACCTCCGGCAGCGGGCCGCTCTTCGGCCACCAGATTTCCCCGCTGTCGGAAACCGCAACCAGCACATCAATCGGCAGGGTCTGCATCAGCTCCGGCTGCCGGGTCGCCCGCCCCAGCTCGTCGCGGAGAAATTCCGCCTGCAGCTGCGCCTGGATCACCGGCGAGGCCATGCCCACCGAGTTGTCGGTGTAGCGGCGGACCCACTGCCCATCCTCACGCAATTGCAGCTTGCCGCGGACGCTCTTGCTTTCGATCACCACCAGCCCGAACTCGTGGATCAGCAGATGATCAATCTGCGCCGCATCCCCATCCCGCTCCAGCCGCAGATGGTTGAACACGTGGATGCCCGGCGGCTGCTGGAAAAAACGCTTGAGATAAAACGCCATCTTCTCCTCGGCCTGCCGGCCGGCGGCAGCAAACTTGTCCGAGGCAATGAAAGGGTCCAGTTCCTTGCGGATCATGCGCAATCCCGAAATCGACGAAAACCGGGGATTCTATGACATTCCACCCCGGCGCTTGCCGTTGTCACATGCCTGGCGAGCAGCCGGTACTGAAGACCGGAGAGCCTGACGTCGCCAGGATGCGCACCGGTGCCGTGGCCTGGCCTTCCC
>JBEBBF010000186.1:0-3563 GCA_041158545.1 Pseudomonadota bacterium
GGCATGGGTGCCGATCAGGTGAATGACGATGAAGCGGCGCGGCGCCCCGTCGGCCAGGATCGCCCGGTAGGGCGGCAGCACCGCCTCGTCCAGCCCGACCCCGTTTTCCCAGCCGCGCTTGTTGAGGAACAGCCGGGACGCGGCGCTGCCGGCGAAAATACCCGACCAGCTGTCGTGCTCGCCGACATGCTGCTGATTGGAAATCCAGTAGGTCTTGAAACCGGCGCCGGCCATGATCTGCAGCAGGTTGGGCTGGGTGTAGAGCCGCTCCGGCTGGCTGCGGGTGGCGAACGTCAGCATTTCCTTCAACGCGAAAATCGTCGTGCCGCGGGATGAACAGGCGTCCCTGGCAACCAGCAAGTCCGCCTGTCGCGCCGTCAGCTCCGGCGAGGTCGGGCGGCCGTAGCCGTACAGCGACAGGTGGCCGCGTACCGTCGATTCGCCGATCACCAGCACATGGGTCGCCGGCTCGGCCTCTTCCCGCTTTGCCACGACCCCGGCGGGCAAGCTGGCGTAGTACTGCTCCGTGCGCTGCATCTCTGCCAGCGCATCGCGGCCGCTCCGGGCGGCGAACAGCAAAGGGTTGTTGCCCCAGATGAAGGGCTTGTTGAAGCCCGCCACCAGCCCGGCCAGCGCCGCAACCAGCAGCACGCCCCGCCCCAGCAGCCCGTGCAGCCCGACTCCGGCCGGGGAATCCGGCAGCGGCTGCCGGGCGGCGACAGCCAGCGGCAGCACGAAGGCCAGACTGACGAACACGAAGAACAGATTGAAGTTGTCGCCAAGGAAGGCCGCCGCCTCGTGGCCGCTGGTGTCGATCAGCGCGTAAACCGAGGCCAGCCCCATCAACTGCTGATACAGCAGGAAATGGTAGAAGGACAGCAGCGCATGCAGCGCGATGAAGCCCCACCACAGCCCGAGCAGCGGCCGCCGCAAGCCGCGGGGCAAACCGCCGGCCAGCGCCAGCAGCAGCGCGCACAACACCAGGTTGAAGCCGGCGGCGATCACGAAGCGCAGCAGCACCGGCAGGCTGGGCGCGCTGCAGAGGACCAGATAGGCCAGCAGGATGCTGGGGTAGGCCGACCAGCCGGCCGCCGCCCAGGGCAGCTGCCGCCCGGCGTGCAGCAGCGCCTTCATCACGCGGCGCCCGGCGCGGCGCTTTCCGGCGCCAGGATCAGGCAGGCCAGCGGCGGCAGCGTGATTTCCAGCATCGCCGGCCGCCCCATCCATTGCCCGGCCACCGCCTCGACGCCGCCGTTATTGCCGACATTGCTGCCGCCGTAGTGGGCGGAATCGGTGTTGAGGCATTCCCGGTAGGTGCCGGCCCGCGGTACGCCCAGCCGGTAGTGATGCCGCGGTACCGGCGTGAAATTGACGATCACCACGACAAAATTCCCGGCCCGGTCCAGCCGCAGCCAGGACAGCACCGATTGCTCGCTGTCGTGGCAATCGACCCACTGGAAGCCCTCCGGGGCGAAATCCAGCTCGTGCAGCGCCGGGCAATCCCGGTACAGCAGGTTCAGATCCCGCGCCGCCTGCAGCACGCCGAGGTGGCCGGGGTCGGCCAGCACGCTCCAGTCCAGACCGCGCTGCTCGGACCATTCCCGCTCCTGGCCGAATTCGCCGCCCATGAACAGCAGCTTCTTGCCCGGCGTGGTCAGTTGCCAGGCCAGCAGCAGCCGCAGGCCGGCGCAACGCTGCCAGGCGTCCCCCGGCTGCTTGCCGATCAGCGCCCGCTTGCCATGCACCACCTCGTCGTGGGACAGGGGCAGCACGAAGTTTTCGGTATAGGCGTACATCTGGCCGAAGGTCAGCTCGTCGTGGTGCCAGCGGCGGAACAGCGTGTCGCGGGAGAAATAGCGCAGGCTGTCGTTCATCCAGCCCATGTTCCACTTCATCGAAAAACCCAGGCCGCCCAGCCAGACCGGGCGGGAAACCATAGGCCAGGCGGTGGATTCCTCGGCGATGGTCAGCGCGCCGGGGAATTCCGCATGGACCATGCTGTTCAGCTCGCGCAGGAAGTCGATGGCGTCGAGGTTTTCCCGGCCGCCGTGGCGATTGGGCAGCCACTCGCCGGGCTGGCGGGAATAGTCCAGATAGAGCATCGAGGCGACCGCATCGACCCGCAGCCCGTCGAAATGGAATTCCTCCAGCCAGTAATGCGCCGAGGAGAGCAGGAAACTGCGGACCTCGTGGCGGCCGTAATTGAAGATGCAGGTGCCCCAGTCGGCGTGCATCCCCAGCCGCGGGTCGTCGTGTTCGTACAGCGCCGTGCCGTCAAAGCGGGCCAGCGCCCACTGGTCGGCGGGGAAATGCCCCGGCACCCAGTCGAGCAGCACGCCGATGCCGGCCTGATGGCAGGCGTCGATGAAGGCGCGCAGCTGGTCCGGCGAACCAAAGCGCGAGGTCGGCGCGAAATAGCCGGTGGTCTGGTAGCCCCAGGATTCATCCAGCGGATGTTCGGTGATCGGCAGCAGCTCGATGTGGGTGTAGCCCTGCTCGACCACGTAGGGAATCAGCTCGGCCTGCAACTCCGGCCACAGGTAGGGCCGGCCGTCGCCATGGCGGCGCCAGGAGCCGGGATGCACTTCGTAGATATTCAGCGGCCGGTGCAGCCAGTCCCATTGCTGCCGCGCCGCCAGCCAACCGGCGTCGCCCCAGCGGTGCGTGCTCGGCGGCACGACATAGGCGGCCGAGCCGGGCCGCAGCTCGCAACCGCGGGCATAGGGGTCGTTCTTCTGCAGCGCGACGCCGTCGGCGCCCTCGACATGAAAGCGGTAGAGGCTGCCCGCTGCCAGACCGGGAACAAAGGTCTCCCAGACCCCGGACTCACCCAGATAGCGCAGCGGATGCGCGGCTTCATTCCAGCCATTGAATTCCCCGACCACCGCGATCTGCCGGGCATTCGGCGCCCAGACCCGGAAGCTGATTCCGGCCTGCCCATCCCGCACGGCAGGCAGCGCGCCCATGAAGCGATAGGCCTGGTATTGCCGCCCTTCGTTAAAAAGATAAAGGCTTTCAGATAGCTCCATGATTGCTCCAGCACCGCAGTATGATGGTATGGACAACAAGCCTAACCGGGAGAATGGCCATGGGTAATACCCCAGATTGTCCGCATCAGGAATATTGCGAGATGCGGAACCAAACCGACATGCGCTTCGTCAGCGAGCTGACCCGCCACACCTTCGCCATCATTCTGGCGGGCGGCCGCGGCAGCCGTCTGAAGCAGCTCACCGATTTCCGCTCCAAACCGGCCGTGCCCTTCGCCGGAAAATTCCGGATCATTGATTTTACCCTCTCGAACTGCGTCAACTCCGGGATTCGCAAGATCGGCGTCGCCACCCAGTACAAGGCGCAGAGCCTGATCCGCCACGTCCAGCGCGGCTGGAGTTTCCTCGACGGCCGCTTTGACGAATTCATCCAGCTGCTGCCGGCGCAGCAGCAGATCGACGAAACCCAGTGGTATCAGGGCACCGCCGATGCGGTGTACCAGAACATGCACTTCCTGAAGCGCTACAAGCCGGAGTTCGTGCTGGTGGTCGCCGGCGACCCCATCTACAAGATGG
>JBEBBF010000187.1:0-3716 GCA_041158545.1 Pseudomonadota bacterium
GGCGGCTATGAAATGTCGCCGAACGTGCTGAACAAGGTGCTGATGGAGCTGGCCCGCGGCTGCCCCTCCAGCGCCTGGAACGTCATGGTGCTGGGCGTGCATCCCTTTGAAGTCGGCCTGCTGCCGGCCCAGGTCGGTGACGAGCTGTGGGGCCAGGACAACACCAAGCTGGTGTCCTCCTCCTACGCCCCCTTCGGCACCGTTAAGCGGGTTGAAGGCGGCTATGTGCTGAACGGCGAATGGCTGACCTCCAGCGGCTGCGACCACGCCGAAGGCGGCGCCTTCGTCGGCGGCCGGGTGGCCAACGAGGCCGGCGAAATCGAATTCCGCTCGTTCTGGATTCAGCGCAGCGACTTCGAAGTGGAAGACGACTGGTTCGTCGTCGGCCTGGCCGGCACCGGCTCCAAGAAGCTGCTGATCAAGGAAGTCTTCGTCCCGACCTACCGCAGCCACGTCATCGGCGCCTACGACGAAGGCTCCCACGGCCACGTCGAAAACCTCTACAAGATGCCCTTCTTCTACGTCTTCTACGCCGCCGTGTCCTCGGTGATCATCGGCATGGCCCGCGGCATGGTCGACCTCTACATCGACCACATGGTGCCGCGGCAGAACATCAACCAGGCCGTCGGCGCCGCGGTGAACGACCCCTTCATCAAGGGCCGGCTGGGCGAGGCCTACGCCAAGATTCTCGGCTCCATCACCCGGGTGCTGCACAACACCGACGAAGCCTGGCGCTACGCTTCCCAGGGCCAGCTGGTGCCGCTGGAAGTCCGCATCCGCCACTTCGCCTCCAACCAATTTACCGGCGGCGAATGCTTTGACGCGGCGCACATGCTGTTCAAGAAGACCTCCACCCGCGGCATCTGGATGAGCTGCCCGATCCAGCGGCAGATGCGCGACATCCTGGTCGGTGCCAACCACATCACCCAGAACCAGGACAACATCGGCGACCTGCTCGGCGGCCACCTGCTCGGCAGCCCGCTGCCGGCGGTGAACCCCTTCGGCGTCAAGCCGGCCCAGGCCTGAGCGGGAGCGGAGCATGAGCGCGGAAATCAATCAGCGGCTGGACTGGCTGCCCAACCCCGAGCTGGCGGCGCTGCCCACGGTCAGCGCCCAGGACCACCGCTACGGCATGCGCCACTTTGCCGTCGGCGTCTCGATCATCACCGGCCGTCACGCCGACGCCCGCGCCGGGCTGACCGCGACCGCGGTCTGCTCGGTCACCGCGGATCCGCCGCGGCTGGTGGTCTTCGTCAACAAGAACGTCGCCGCCAGCGACATCATCCTCGACAGCGGCGCCCTCTGCGTCAATGTGCTGGCCGGCGAACAGGAAGACGTCGCCAAGGCCTTCGCCGGGATGATCGAAGGCGTGCATGGCGACGCCCGCTTCAACTACGGCGCCTGGCACGCGCTGGTTTCCGGCGCCCCGGCGCTGGATGCTTCGCTGGCTAATTTCGATTGCCGGGTCATCAAGGTCTTCGACGAAAGCACCCACCATGCTTTCCTGTGCGAAGTCCTGGCCACCCGCGAACGCAACGACGGCGAAGCCCTGATCTACCTGAATGGCGGCTTCCGCCGCATTCCGCAGTAAGTCGTACCCACCCCCCGAGGAGACCCACCCATGAAAATCAATACACTCATCGCCGCTGCCCTCGCCACGCTGGCCGCCACCCCGGCCCTAGCCGACATCAACATCGGCGTCATCGCCTCGCTGACCGGCCCCGCCGCCGCGCTGGGCGCCGAAACCAAGAAGGCCATCGCCCATTTCCCCGGCAGCCTCGGCGGTGAAAAGCTCAACTTCATCCTGCTCGACGACGGCACCGACCCGACCAACGCGGTGAAGAACATTCGCAAGCTGATCTCCGAAGACAAGGTGGATGCCATCCTCGGCCCCAACCTGATCAGCACCGCCACCGCGATGGCCGACGTCGCCAACAGCGAAAAGACCCCGATGGTTTCCGTGGCCCCGCTGGACGTTTCCGGCGACAAGCGCGCCTACGTCTTCCGCAGCGAGCCCTCCGCCGACCTGATGGTGAACCGGGTGGTCGCCGACATGGTCGAGCACGGCGCCAAGACCGTCGGCTTCATCGGCTTCTCCGACTCCTGGGGCGAACTGCTGCTGAAGGCGCTGACCAAGGCCAGCGAAGGCAAGCTGAGCATCGTCGCCAGCGAACGCTACGGCCGCGCCGACCCCAGCGTCCAGGCCCAGGCCCTGAAGCTGATCGCCGCCAAGCCGGACGTGATCTTCGTCGGCGCCTCCGGCACCCCGGCCGCCATGCCGCAGATCACGCTGCGCGAGCGCGGCTACAAGGGCAACATCTACCAATCCCACGGCGTGACCAGCAAGGAATTCCTGCGGGTCGGCGGCAAGGCCGTTGAAGGCGCGCTGATCCCGGTCGGCCCGGTGCTGGTCGCCGAGCAACTGCCGGACAGCCACCCCAACAAGAAGAACGCCGTCGCCTTCAACAAGGAGCTGGAAGCCAAGAACGGCCCGGACAGCCGCTCCACCTTCGCCGGCGCCTCCTGGGACGCCTACCTGCTGGTACAGAACGGCCTGAACGCCGCGCTGAAGGCCAAGCTCAAGCCGGGCACCCCGGAATTCCGCAACGCCGTGCGCGACGGCATCGAAAAGACCAGCAAGCTGGTCGGCACCAATGGCGTCTACACCATGGGCGCAGCGGACCACGCCGGCTACGACCCGGCCGCCATCGTCCTGATCAAGGTCGAAGACAACCACTGGAAGCTGGTGAAGTAATGACGGCGCCGCTCGACATCACCGCCGCCGCCGCGCTGCTCAAGGCCGCGGCGGCCAGCGGCCAGCCGGTGGCGCCGCTGCGCGACCGGCTGCAGCAGGCCGACCAGGATGGCGCCTACGCGATCCAGGAAGCCAACACCCGCGCCTGGCTGGCCGAAGGCCGGCGGCTGGTCGGGCGCAAGATCGGCCTGACCTCGCTGGCGGTCCAGCAGCAGCTGGGCGTGGACCAGCCGGACTTCGGCATGCTCTTCGCCGACATGGCGGTGGGCGACGGCGAAGCGGTGGCCACCAACCGGCTGATCCAGCCCAAGGTCGAAGCCGAAGTGGCCCTGGTGCTGGGGCGTGAGCTCTGCCACGAGCGCCACACCTACGCCGACCTGATCCGCGCCACCGAGTACTGCCTGCCCGCCATCGAGATCGTCGACAGCCGGATCGAGAAGTGGAACATCCGCTTCCTCGACACCGTCGCCGACAACGCCTCGTCCGGGCTGTTCGTCCTCGGCGGTCGCCCGGTGCGGCTGCAGGACGTCGACCTCACCGCCTGCGCGATGGAAATGCGCCGCGGCGACGAGGTGGTCTCCCGCGGCAACGGTCGCGCCTGCCTCGGCAGCCCGCTCAACGCCGCCACCTGGCTGGCCGACGTCATGGTCCGCTACGGCCGGCCGCTGCAAGCCGGCGACATCGTGCTGACCGGCGCCCTCGGGCCGATGGTCGCCGTCCAGGCCGGCGAGCGTTACGACGTCCAGATCGCAGGTCTCGGCGGCGTCAGCGCCCTGTTCGTCTGAGCGAGCCTGCACCCCAACCCCGCTCCCCAACCCCGCATTCCCCACGGAGAAAACGATGAAAAAAATCAAATGCGCGCTGATTGGTCCCGGCAACATCGGGACGGATCTGCTGTACAAACTGAAACGCAGCCCGGTGCTGGAGCCGGTGTGGATGGTGGGCATTGACCCGGAATCCG
>JBEBBF010000188.1:0-7085 GCA_041158545.1 Pseudomonadota bacterium
CGCAGGAATTCGGCGATGGTCGAGGCGAGGAAGTCCAGCCGTTCGAGCCGGCGGCCGACGATCAGGAAGCGCCAGCCGTCGTCCCGGGTCATGTTGTCGAGGGCGAAACCGGTCAGCGAGGAGGAGGCGACCAGCACCTTGTCGAGGAAGCTCAGGGCTTCGCCCAGGCTGGCCGGACGTTGCATCGCCCCCTGCAGCTCCCGCTGCAGCGCGTTCAGCGAGTGCCAGTTGTCGAGGGACAGGCGTTCCCGCACCTGGGTGGCGCTCCACAGCAGGCTGCGAATGTTGTTGGCCAGGCTGGTCGGCCAGTTCGGGTCGTAGATCGCCTGCAGCAACTCGGCGCTGCCGTAGCGGCGCGGGGCTTTGGCCGCACCGGCCGGCTCGCGACCGGAAGCCCGGCCGGACTCACGGCTGGCGACCCGACCCGGCGCCGGTTCGGCTTCGGCCTTGTCCTTCAAGGGCGCCAGCAGCTTCATCCGCTGGCAGAGGTCCAGCACCGCATCCAGTTCCGGAGTGGCCAGACCGCCGGAGTCGATGTAGCGGCCCAGCGCCACCCGCAGCACCCGCGCCGTGTCGTCGAAGCGTTCGGAGTAGCGACCCAGCCAGAACAGGTTTTCCACGACCCGAGAGGTCAGGTTGCTGCCGCTGCGCACCAGATCGCGGGTGCTCAGCGTGCTTTTCAGCAGCGTCAGCGTGTTGACCTGGCCGTCGGCCAGCACCCAGGCGTCCTTGGACATCCCGCCGCGCTGCATCGAGATCACCAGCGCATTGGGGCCGTTGGCCACCCGCGCCAGCCCGCCCGGCATCACCAGATAGCCTTCCGGCGTCGCGACGGCGAAGACCCGCAGGCCCACCGCCCGCGCCAGCATCCGCCGGTCCTGATTGCGGCTCCACACCGGCGCCTGCGACAGCCGGACCATTTCCTGGCCGAGGTAGGCGTGGGGCCGGGCCTGCAGCCGGCGGATCATTTCCTCCCGCGCCTCGTCCTTCAATTCGCTGCCGAACACCGGCTCCAGCCTCTGGGTCGGGTAGCTGGCCTTGATCACCAGCTTGTCCAGATTTTCCAGCACGTAATCCATCGCCGGCTTTTCGCCGCACCACCAGGTGGCGACCGAGGGCATCTGCAATTCTTCGCCGAGCAGCCGGCGGCAGATGCCGGGCAGGAAGCCCATCAGCGCGCCGGAGGCCATCATGCCGCTGCCCAGCGCGTTGGCGACCAGCACCCGCCCGGCGCGGACCACCGACAGCAGGCCGGGCACGCCCAGCGCCGAGTCGCCGCGCAGCTCCAGCGGGTCGCAATAGCCGTCGTCCTGGCGGCGCAGGATCACATGCACCCGCTTCAGGCCGGTCACGGTCTTCAGATAGACCGCGTCGCCGCGCACCGTCAGATCCTGGCCTTCGACCAGCGGGAAGCCGAGGTAGCGGGCAAGGTAGGCGTGTTCGAAATAGGTTTCGTTGTACGGCCCCGGCGTCAGCAGCACGATGTGCGGCTGCTCGCCCGGATCGACCGGCGCCCATTGCGCCAGACTGTCCTGCAGGGCGCGGAAGAAATAGGCCAGATGCTGGACTTCGAGGTCGCGGAACTGGTCTGGGAAGACGCGGGAAATGACCAGCCGGTTTTCCAGCGCGTAACCGGCCCCGGAGGGCGCCTGGGTCCGGTCGGCGATGACCCACCAGCGGCCATCCGGGGAACGGGCGAGGTCGGCGGCGTAGACGTGCAGATGGCGGCCGCCCGGCGGCTTGACGCCCTGGCAGGGCCAGAGGTAGCCATGCTGGCCATACACCAGCGCCGGCGGCACCAGGCCTTCGGCCAGGAGCTTCTGTTCGCCGTAGAGGTCGGCCAGCGTCGCGTCGATGACCTTGGCCCGCTGGGCGACGGCACCGGCGATCTGCTGCCATTCGTCCGCGGCCAGGATCAGCGGCAGCGGGTCGAGCGCCCAGGGCCGGTCGGCCCCGGAGGGGTCGGCGTAGACGTTATAGGTGACCCCGTTTTCCTGGATGCGCCGGTCGACGAACTCCAGCCTTTGCCGCATCAGCTCCGGCGAAGCGGCTTCGAGATGGGCGAACATCTCCTGCCAGTGCGGCCGCACCCGGCCCAGCGCATCGAGCATTTCGTCGTAACGCCGCGGGTTGTGCGGGTAGAGCGAGAGCAGGGTTCGGGCCATGTTCTTTCATGCGGACGGCAAGTCCGGGCGGGAAAATCGGGGGAAAACCAGCGAAAAAACCGCAAAATTCGCAATTTCACGCAAAAACGGAGCGGGATTTTAACCCCACTCCGCATTGTTACCGCAAGATGAATCAGAAGCGGCGCAGATCCAGCGTGAACGGATGTTCGCGGGTGGTTTCCGCCGGGGCCACGTCCATCCGGCCCGGCGTGTGGCCGATCCGGAAGAAGCGGGCCAGCCGCCGGCTTTCCGCCTCGAAGGCATTGACCGGGAAGGCCTCGAAGTTGCGGCCGCCAGGGTGGGCGACGTGGTACTGGCAGCCGCCGAGGGAACGCTGGTTCCAGGTATCGACCAGGTCAAAGCGCAACGGCGAATGCACAGCGATGGTCGGATGCAGGCAGGATGACGGCTGCCAGGCGCGGTAACGGACGCTGGCGACGAATTCGCCGACGGTGCCGGTGGCCTGCAGCGGAATCGCGACGCCGTTGCAGGTCAGCACATAACGATCCGGCGCCATGCCGCTCAGCTTGACCTGAACCCGCTCGACCGAGGAATCAACGTAGCGGACCGTGCCGCCACCGCCGCCCTCCTCGCCCATCACATGCCAGGGTTCCAGCGCGTGCCGCAGTTCGAATTCGATGCCGCGCACCGCGAAATCGCCGTATTTCGGGAAGCGGAATTCCAGGTGCGGCGCGAACCATTCCGCCTTCAGCGGGTAGCCGGCAGCCTGCATTTCCTCGATGACGTCGCGGAAATCCTGCTCGACGAAATGCGGCAGCATGAAGCGGTCGTGCAGTTCGGTGCCCCAGCGCGCCAGCCGTTGCGGGGTGTAGGGCGTCTTCCAGAAACGGGAGATCAGCGCCCGCAGCAGGAGTTGCTGGGTCAGGCTCATCCGCGCATGCGGCGGCATTTCAAAGGCGCGCAGTTCGAGCAGGCCGAGGCGGCCGGTCGGGCCGTCCGGCGAGTAGAGCTTGTCGATGCAGAACTCGGAACGGTGGGTGTTGCCGGTGACGTCGATCAGCAGGTTGCGGAAGATCCGATCCACCAGCCAGGGCGGGCAGAACTCGCCGTCCATCCGCCGTTCCAGTTCGCTGAAGGCCAGTTCCAGTTCGTAGAGGCTGTCGTTGCG
Organism: Pseudomonadota bacterium; assembly: GCA_041158545.1. GTDB lineage: Bacteria > Pseudomonadota > Gammaproteobacteria > Burkholderiales > Rhodocyclaceae > JBEBBF01. Next base: position 3,295 of record JBEBBF010000188.1, read on the forward strand.
GGCTTCGTCGATCCGCGGCGCCTGCGAGGTCGGGCCGATGAACAGGCCGGAAAACAGGAAGGACAGGCTGGGGTGGTTGTGCCAGTAGGCGACCAGGCTGCGCAGCAGGTCCGGCCGGCGCAGGAAGGGGGAATCCAGCGGGGTGGCGCCGCCCAGCACGAAGTGGTTGCCGCCGCCGGTGCCGGTGTGGCGGCCGTCGAGCATGAACTTTTCGCTGGTCAGCCGGGTGTAGTGCGCGGCTTCGTAGAGGTGAGTGGTTTGATCCACCAGTTGATCCCAGCTTTGCGCCGGGTGGATGTTCACCTCGATCACACCGGGGTCAGGGGTGATGCGGAAGTGGCTGAGGCGGGGGTCGGACGGCGGCTCGTAGCCTTCCATCACCACCGGCAGCTGCAGCGCCTGGGCGGTGTCTTCAATCGCCGCGACCAGCTCCAGGTAGGCGTCCAGGGTTTCCAGCGGCGGCATGAACAGGTAGAGCCTGCCGTCCCGCGGCTGGGCGCACAGGGCCTGGCGCACCACCCAGTCGGCGGATTCCTTGTCCGCCGGCACCCGGCTGGCGGCATCTTCGGCCAGCGCGGCATCCGCCGCGGGCAGGCCGCGGCCCTTGCCGGAGCCGTTTTCCCGCGCCGGACCCTGACCGCGACCGCTGTTCCACGCGGCCTGACGGGAATCCGGATAGCGGGAATCCTGGTATTCGTAACGGGCGGCGACGGCGGCAGAGGAATACTGCTGGCGAATCTCGCCATAGGCAGACAGCGGCGCGAAATCCTGGGCCGGGTCCGCCGGGTGCATGTAGGGGTAATCCTCGCGGGCGACCCAGGGCTGGGAGTCCAGCGGCAGCCGGTAGCCCATCGGCGAATCGCCGGGGATCAGGTAGCAGCGTTCGTTGCGCAGGAACCACTGGCCGCTCAGCCAGTTGCCCCCCTGCTTCTTCAACGGCAGCACATGCCCGACGACGTGCTTCAGGCCTTGCTCGAACACCTGGCGCACCCGTTCCCGCTCCAGCGGGTCGTCGAGCCGGGAATCGAAGGGATCGACGTTGGCCGGCAGCCGGCGTTCGCGCCACAGGTAGTAATAGGTGTCCTCGAAGCCGGGGAAGATGAAACTCGCGTCCACGCCCAGGCGCTGGGCGACGCCGGCGAGGAAGAACTGGGCTTCGCCGGCGGTGACGCCGTAATCCTGCTTCTCGTTGGCGTAGAGCGCCGGGTCGTTCCAGATCGGCTGGCCGTCCTTGCGCCAGTAGCAGTTGAGGCTCCAGCGCGGCAGCTGCTCGCCGGGATACCACTTGCCCTGGCCGAAATGCACCAGGCCCTGCGGGGCGTACTTGTCGCGCAGCTTGTGGAACAGCTCGGCGGCGTAGAGGCGTTTTGTCGGCCCCAGCGCCGCGGTGTTCCACTCGGCGCCATCCGGGTCATCGACCGCGACGAAGGTCGGCTCGCCGCCCTGGGTCAGCCGGACGTCGTTGGCCTGCAGTTCGGTGTCGATCTGGTGGCCGAGGCGCTCGATGTCCTGCCATTGTTCTTCAGTGTAGGGCTTGGTGACCCGGGGGGCTTCCCAGATCCGGGTGACCTGCATGTGGTGCTCGAATTCGCATTCGCACTGATCCACCCCGCCGGTGACCGGCGCCGCGGAGCCGGGCTCGGGGGTGCAGGCCAGCGGAATGTGGCCTTCGCCGGCGAAGAGGCCGGAGGTGGGGTCCAGGCCGATCCAGCCGGCACCGGGCAGGAAGACTTCGCACCAGGCGTGGAGGTCGGTGAAGTCGGCTTCCGGGCCGGAGGGGCCGTCCAGGCTCTTGACGTCCGGGGTCAGCTGGATCAGGTAGCCGGAGACAAAGCGGGCGGCCAGACCCAGGTGGCGCAGGAGTTGCACCAGCAGCCAGGCGGAATCGCGGCAGGAGCCGGAGCGCTTTTCCAGGGTTTCTTCCGGCGTCTGGACGCCGGGTTCCATCCGGATCGTGTAGCTGATGTGCTGCTGCAGCTTGCTGTTGAGCGCGACCAGGAAATCGACGCTGCGCGTCTTTTCCAGGGAGATGCCGTCCAGGTACTGCTGGAACAGCGGGGTCGCCGGCAGCGTGTAGAGGTAGGGCGCCAGCTCGTGGCGCTGCCAGGCCTCGTAGGTGAAGGGCACTTCCTCGGCGTAGGGCTCAAGGAAGAAGTCGAAGGGGTTGATCACCGACATTTCGGCGACCAGGTCGACTTCGATCCGGAATTCCTTGGTCGGCTCGGGGAAGACGTAGCGGCCCAGCCAGTTGGATTGCGGGTCCTGCTGCCAGTTGATGAAGTGCTTTTCCGGCCCGATCGTGATCGAGTAGGAGACGATGCGGGTCCGGGAATGGGGGGCCGGGCGCAGCCGGATGATCTGCGGCCCCAGATTGACCAGACGGTCGTAGCGGTAATGCGTGACGTGATTCAGGGCAACGTGAATGGACACGGTGAACTCCTGTTAAAGATTAGAAACGGTCCCAGGCGGGTTCGGGCAGGTCGTTGAAACCCTGGCGGAGGTGTTCGCCCCAGCGCCGGCGGATATCGGCGTAATAGGCATTGTCCTGGCCGATCGTGACATGGTGTTTGACCCGGAGGCTGTCCCGCTCGTAGAGCACGAGGTCCAGGGGCATCCCGACCGAAAGGTTGGAGCGGATGGTCGAGTCCATCGAGATCAGCGCGCATTTGGCGGCTTCGTCGAGGGACGTCTTGCGGCTGACCACCCGGTCGATGATCGGCTTGCCGTACTTGGATTCGCCGATCTGGAAATACGGGGTTTCCTTGGTGGCTTCGATGAAATTGCCGGCGGCGTAGATCTGGAACATCCGCGGCTCCTCGCCGGCGATCTGGCCGCCGAGGATCAGCGCCGCGTTGAAATCGATGCCGAAATTCTTCAGCGCGGCGGCGTCACGGTCATAGATCGTGCGCAGCACATCGCCGACATACTTGGCGGCCTCGAACAGGTTTTTGACCTTGTCGAGGCTGTTGCCTTCACTCGATGCCAGGTGCTCACGCAGGTGGTTGACCACCGCCTGGCTGATCGAGAGGTTGCCGGCGGTCATCAGCAGCAACACCCGCTCGCCCGGACGCTCGAAGACGTGCATCTTGCGGAAGGTGTTGATGTGGTCGACGCCGGCGTTGGTCCGGGAATCCGACAGGAAAACCAGGCCGGCATCGAGCCGCATGCCGACGCAATACGTCATGCGTCCTCTCCGCCGAAGACCAGGAAGTCCCGACTGATGCCGTCGCCCAGCTCGTAGATGGCGTCCATGAATTCGGAGAGGAATTCATGCAGCCCCTGTTCGAGGATGTCCTCGATCCGGCCGTAGCGCAGCTGGGAATACAGCTGCCCGGCGCGGCGCTCGGTTTCGCCGGAGTGGCCATTGCCCAGCTCGCGCAACGTGCGGGTCACCGCGCTCATGCAGAACAGCAGCGACCGGGGCATGTCCTTGCGCAGGATCAGCAGTTCCGCGACCCGCGCCGGGGTGATGACATCCCGGTAAACCCGGCGATAGACCTCGAAGGCAGACACGGAACGCAGCAGCGCGCCCCACTGGTAGAAGTCGGTGGCGCCTTCATCGTCGCCCGGGTTCAGCACGTGGTATTTGACGTCGAGGATACGTGCCGTGTTGTCGGCCCGCTCCAGCACCGTGCCCAGGCGGATGAAGTGGAAGGCTTCGTCCTGCAGCATCGTGCCGATGGTGACGCCGCGGGACAGGGAGGAACGCAGCTTGACCCACTCGAAGAATTCGCCCACGCCGTTGGCGACGATCTGGTCGTAGGACTGCCCCCGGGCTTCAATCCAGGTGG
>JBEBBF010000189.1:0-2535 GCA_041158545.1 Pseudomonadota bacterium
AGCAGCGCGTCCAGGAAGGACGGTTCGGGGATCGGTTCCGGCGGCGGGGGCGGGGCCTTCTTCGGCGGCGGAGGCGGGGCGACGGGTTCTGCCGGCTTCGGCGCTTCGGCAGGCGGCGTTGCCGGCTTGCCTTCGTTGTTGGCGGCAACCGGTTCGGACGCCGTAGCGGGCGCGGCGGGGGCGACCGGGGTTTCCGGCTTGCTCTCGGCGGCGACGGGCTTGGCTGGTTCAGCAGGTTTGGGCGGCTCGGCCGGTTTCGGGGCTTCCACCGGCTTGGGCGGCTCGACCGGTTTGGCGGGTTCAGCCGGCTTCGCGGCTTCGGCGGGTTTGGCCGGGGCGGCGGTTTCGATGGGCTTGATCGGGGTCGGCGCCGGCGGCGGTTTGACCTCTTCCTGCTTCTTCGCCGCGGCCTGCTTCTGCAGTTCGGCCAGACTCTGGTTCTTCAGTTCAACCAGCTTCTGCAGTTCAGAGACGTTCTTTTCCAGCAGGCTGACCCGTTCCTGGGCTTCCTTCAGCGCGCGTTCGCGGGCGACCTGATCGCCTTCGCTGCTGGCGCCCTTGCCGCTGCCCTTGCTGGATTCGGTTCGGGAAACCTTGAGCTGGTCCTTGTTCGGCTCGTTGGGGGCGGTCTTGTCCTCGACCTTGGCGGTGATCCGGCCAGCGGCGGTCTGGCCGCTGTTGTCGGATTTGGCCGGGGCCTGGGCGACGGCGGCGGCGAGTTTGCGCCGGTAGCCACTCCAGTCGCCGCCCTGGGCGGTATAGACCTTGCGGGTTTCGTCGCGGCTGATGCTTTCGACGGATTCCTTGTCCGGCAGATTCAGGATCGTGCCGGCGCGAATCCGGTTGATATTGCCGTCAATGAAGGCTTCCCGGTTGGCCCGGTACAGGCCGACCAGCATCTGCTCCAAGCTGACGCCTTCGTATTTGGTGTCGTTGGCGATCTTGCGCAGCGTATCGCCACTTTTGACTTCGCGGGTTTCGCCGCTGAGATTGGGTTTTGCGGGTTTGCCGCCGCTGGTGGAGGCTACCTTGGGCGGCGCCTTGCCTTCGCTGGCCGTGGGTTTGCTGGCCGTGGCTTCCGCGACACGCTCGACCGGCGTAGGGCCGGCCGGCAGATTGGTCAGGGTCTTGGCTTCGACGACGGAAATCGCGCTGCCCGGCGGCGCGCTGACATCCGGCGGGTCGAGCAGGAAGGTGTATTCCCGCACCAGACGTCCGGAAGACCAGTTCAATTCCAGCAGGAAATCAAGGAAGGGATCGTTGATCGGCTTGCTGGAACTGATTTTGACGACTTGTTTGCCGTTCGGCCGCTTGTCCACGCTCATCCGCAGATCAAGCAGGGCCGGGGTGTAATCAATATTCGCCTGCTGGAAAACCGGCTGCGGCGCCAGACGGGCGCTCAGGCTACCAATTTCTTCCTTGGTCGCTGCAATTTCAACTTCGGCGCGGAGGGGTTGGCCCAGTGCCGAGAAAACGGTGATCTTGCCCAGGCCGGCCGCATCCGCAGTCCAGGACAGCATGGACAGGCAGGAAGCGACCGCAGCGGCAGCTGCGCGTTGCTTGAAGATCGAGCAAAGTTTTTTATGCACGGCGCCACCCTGAGCGACGATTCAGAGTCTTTTAAAATAACATCATGGGTTTAGTGGTGCAAGCTCACCGGAATTCTAGTTTCCGGTGGCTTGCAGGCGGCGATATGACCCAGTGATTGGTTTGCGGAAGCCCGGAAGCTGCCGCGCTGAGACATCAGGAAACGACGACCGGAATCTTGCCGATCTTGGCTTGCCAGGTCTTGGGGCCTTCGATGTGGGCGCTGGTGCCGCCGGAGTCGACAGCTACCGTGACCGGCATGTCCACCACGTCGAATTCGTAGATGGCTTCCATGCCCAGGTCGGCAAAACCCACCACCTTGGCGGCCTTGATGGCCTTGGAGACCAGGTAGGCGGAGCCGCCGACGGCCATCAGGTAGGCAGACTTGTTGTCCTTGATCGCTTCGATGGCGGCGGGGCCACGCTCGGCCTTGCCGACCATGGAAATCAGGCCGGTCTTTTCCAGCATCATCCGGGTGAATTTATCCATCCGGGTCGCGGTGGTCGGGCCGGCGGGGCCGACTACTTCGTCACGCACCGGATCGACCGGGCCGACGTAGTAGATCACGCGGTTGGTGAAGTCCACTGGCAGTTGCTCACCCTTGGCCAGCATGTCCTGGATGCGCTTGTGGGCGGCATCGCGGCCGGTCAGCATCTTGCCGTTCAGCAGCAGCACTTGACCCGGCTTCCAGGAGGCGACTTCTTCCTTGGTCAGGGTGTCGAGATTGACGCGGGTGGCGACGTTCTCGTCGGCCTTCCAGGTCACATCGGGCCAGTCTTCCAGCTTCGGCGGTTCCAGCTTGGCGGGGCCGGAGCCATCCAGATGGAAATGGACGTGGCGGGTGGCGGCACAGTTGGGGATCATGGCAATGGGCTTGGACGCCGCGTGCGTGGGCCAGGTCTTGATCTTGACATCGAGCACCGTGGTCAGGCCGCCCAGGCCTTGGGC